>NZ_BACT01000447.1:0-2494 GCF_000333255.1 Methylobacterium sp. B1
TCCTGGCCTGTCGGCGCTGACCGTCACGTCCTCCGCGGCGACGGCATCGTGATCCCCTACGTGGCGGAGATCCGCACGGCCTGCTCGCCGGCGCGAGCCTGTGGAGCGTCTGGCTCGCCTGGCAGGTGGCGGGGCTTGCCGTCGGTGGGGTCCGCCGGGTGGCGGCCGCGGCCTGCATCGCCGGGGCGGCCGCCCTGTCGGTGGCCAATTGGGTGCTCCTGTTCTGGATCTGGTAGCGCGCGGTCCGCGCGCGGTGCTTCACGCTCTCGCATAACCCCTGGAGACCGCCATGATCGGCGCCTTCGTCATCGCCTTCCGCGAAGTCATCGAGGCAGGCCTCATCATCTCCATCGTGCTGGCGGCCACCCGGGGCATCCCGGGCCGGATGCGCTGGGTCCTGCTCGGCGTTGCCGGCGGCCTCGCGGGTGCCGCCCTGGTGGCGCTGTTCGCCGAGAAGATCTCCGATGCCTTCGAGGGGAGCGGGCAGGATATCCTGAACGCCGCGGTCCTGATCGTCGCCGTGCTGCTGCTCGTCTGGCACAACACCTGGATGAGCAAGCACGGCAAGGAACTGGCGGGCGAGCTGCGCGCCGCCGGCGCGGCGGTGCGATCGGGGGAGCGGGAGGCGGCGGCCCTCTCGATCGTGATCGGCGCCGCGATCCTGCGCGAGGGCGCCGAGCTGGTGCTGTTCCTGTATGGCCTCGTGGCCTCGGGCACCTCGGGGGCCGACATCCAGTTCGGCGCCGTCGCCGGCATCGGTGCGGGCGTGCTCCTCTCGGCGGTCACCTATCTCGGCCTCGCCTCGATTCCGAGCCGCTACGTCTTCTCGGTGACGAGCGTGCTGATCATCTTCCTCGCGGCCGGCTTGGCTGCGCAGGCCGCGCAGTTTCTGAGCAATGCCGGCGTGGTGGACGTCCTCGGCCACACCCTGTGGAACAGCTCCGGTTTGATCGCCGAGAATTCCTGGCCCGGCCGCGTCCTGCACGCCCTGGTCGGCTACACGGACCGCCCGACCGCCCTGCAGGGTCTGGTCTACATCGCCACCATCGCGGTGATGATCGGCCTGATGCAATGGAGCGCCGCCGACCAGCGCCGCGCGGTGCGGGCGGCGTAGAGCGGCGTCCGACCCCATGGCGGCCGGACCGTCCGACAGCGTGATGTGCGGAGACTGTGCGCCGCCCGGCTGACCCGGTCGGGACAGATCCGGCGCCGGGGTGCGGGCGTCCCGGGCCAAGGGGCCACCCGGCTGTGTGTCCTCGACGCGAGGCGACCGGTTCCGCCGCACCGATCGGCGATGCGGCGGATCGGGCTGTGGCCCTCAGGCCGGTGCAGCCCATTTCGCGCGATCGGCCGGCTTCTCCCTGTAGATCGTGCCGCCGAAATCGATGTGCAGTTCCGTGTCGGCCCCCTCGCGCCGGCGCGCCAGCACCTCGAAATGCTTCGGCTTGCGGCGCGGCGCGTCTACGACCATCCAACCCGCCGAGGCCGCCGCCGCGAGGGCATGCGCGGGATCGGCGGGGCCATCCGCCCGCTTGGAGCCGGGGGCGTGGTGGGGCTTCTTGTGATGGATCTCCACCGGATCCCGGCCCGCGGCCGAAATCCGTGTGACCTTGATCTCCGAGGGACGGCGCTCGCCCTCCAGGGTCACGTGCAGCCCGCTCGTGATCGGAAACGCGTCCACGCCCTTCGGGCCGAGATCGGCCAGATGTGTCTCGCCGCCCGCCTCGAGGGTGAAACGATGGGCGAAGACGTGCCGGATGGTGCCCGAGAGGGCGGTCGTGTCGTGAAGCGGCATGATTTTCTCCGTGGAGCGCCCAACCGCAGGCGCATTCGATATATCGAAATCTGCCACGAAGGTTTCAAGGACACGATCAGATCGGTCCGGACACGGCGGCAGCCCGCCATGTCCGAGGGCAGGTTTCTGGCGGCCCGCCGGCTTCTCAGGCGCCCGTCGCGACCGCGCGGGCCTGATCGGCGCCCCATTCCGACCAGGAGCCGTCGTAGAGGCTTCGCGCCGGGCGGCCCATGGTCTCGAGAGCGAGCGCGATGATCGCCGCGGTCACGCCGGAGCCGCAGGTGGTCACGATCGGCCGGTCCGGATCGACGCCGTTCTCGGCGAAGACCGACTTCAATTCCTCCGGGGTCTTCATCCGGCCGTCACGCTGGAGTGCCGCGTAATGCAGATTGCAGGCGCCCGGCATATGCCCCGGTCGGACGCCGGGCCGGGGTTCGGGCTCCTCGCCGCGGAAGCGTGTCGCCGAACGGGCATCGACCACCTGAGCCGACCCGGTTTCCAGCGCCCGCGCCACGTCGTCCGCATCCGCCACCGCGCCGTGACTAAGATCTCAATAAAATTTTGTATGCATAATAAGAGGGTTACCGGACATGCGAACAAGTATTGACAGGCCATAATGTACGAGTAGTCATAAGGACCGAGCGAGGTTGCCGGGACCAGAGATGCGATCGATCGCGGGCCGAAAGACCAAGACCATCT
>NZ_BACT01000446.1:0-8235 GCF_000333255.1 Methylobacterium sp. B1
TATTCAGTTATTTTGATAGACCCAATTTCTGGGACTGTGAGTTCAAAATTCTCTACGGCCTGTGACACCTCGCACGATTTCAGCGAGCTCTTTGAGCATTCTGTCAGGCTGCCATGTGCCCATGAGATTCAGAGAAGCTCCGCTGCGATGGAGCTTCAGAAGACTATAGGCGAGCGCCTCAATGCACATTCGCAGTTCGAGCGCAGCGTAGCGCAATCGAACTTCGTCACCTGAAGCAAGGTGCTTCTGAGCCAATGCAAGGTGTTCGCGGGCTCGTTCACGAAGATCAGGAACTTCAGCCATATCGTCCTGGACTGCATTTCATCCGCGGTGTCTGAGAGGTTCGTCAACGTCACGTCGAGCGTGACGCTGTGCTCGCTGCCCCTGCGGTCTATCTACACGGCGAGCAACGCCGCGGTGAACGCCTTCGCCGAATACCTGTTGCTGAAGCTTGAGTCGTTGAGCATGTGTGCACGCTTCGTGCTGCCGCGCCGCGCTCCCGACATGGCGTCCGCCACCAACGCCCGCGCTCGGATGGGCTGAACGTTCCGGGCGCCTACGCTGACCTCGCCGCTCGGGTGTTCCCGGGGAGCTTGGGCCGCGATGAAAAAATTGATGCGGTCCTCGGAGGCAGTGAGGCGCGTGGCGACTAATTGGGCCTTCCCGATGCGCCTTCCGCCGAAGCCGACGCCCTGTCCTGGGCGAAGGCGGGCCGCGAGGCGCAAGCGCTCGTACGCCCGTAGTCTGGTGCGGCTATCGGCGTCGCCGACGACCACGTCGACGACAAGCCTAAGTCGAACCCTCCAGCGTTGTGTGTCCACAAGGCAGATGTAGAGCTAAGTTGTAATCCGCAGGATTCGGAATCAAATTTTGTAGCGTGGAAAGTTCTTGAGGGCATCCGCCATCATATCTATCGGAACATGCTCGTACTTTCTCGCCACTGACTTACCAGCATGTCCAGTTATAGCGTCGCTTATACGCTCTCGCATGACCGGCAGCGCCCTACTCTTGAAGGTATGGCGCCATCCATGGTTCGGGTCGACGCCATCTTCAA
Organism: Methylobacterium sp. B1; assembly: GCF_000333255.1. Taxonomy (NCBI): domain Bacteria; kingdom Pseudomonadati; phylum Pseudomonadota; class Alphaproteobacteria; order Hyphomicrobiales; family Methylobacteriaceae; genus Methylobacterium; species Methylobacterium sp. B1. The sequence goes on from NZ_BACT01000446.1 coordinate 1,055, forward strand.
GCTTGATGATACGGCGGACCCATTCGGCCACCTTACGCGAGCGAATTTGCGCGACAGGTGTCTTTATCTCGTGCCCGCCGACGTCGTCGACGAAAAGGTGTGACCCTGCCGCCTCTTTGACGAAATCAAGAAATCCAAGTTCAATTATATGTTCATGCAGCGGAACCGAACGTGGTTTACCAGTCTTCGTCTGCCGGAAATGCATGATATGGTAACCTTGCTCTTGCCGGATGTCATCGGCACGCAGGCCCGTAAGTTCTGAAATTCGTGCCCCAGAATAGGCGGCCAGCCATGGGCACCAGCGCTGTGCTTTTTGAGCGTAAGTACTATTTGGCCCTGCATCGACCTTCAGGGCGGCACCCAGTATGACGGATATCTCGCCGTCTCGAAAGCTTTTCTCGCGTGTGATTGCCTGTTTCGGTTCCGGGAGACGAACATTCTTGGCTGTATTTGCTAGAAGTATGCGCCCGCCTTCTCGCGACATTGCCCAGGCGAACAGCGATTTCAGTGCGACAAGGTCATTCTTGTTGACGGTTTTCGCATTATTATTGTCGTGGTCGACACGGTGCTTGGCCCAGTCATAGACCTGATCTTCCGTCACATCACGTATGTCTGCATCTTTCACAAATGAGACAAACGATGAGATAGACGGCCTGTATCTATTTATGGTCCCGATTGATACTTGGTCCGACCGATTCGATAACCATTTATCCCAGACTGTTGACACCTGGTAGGAGTTCGCCTTGGGCTCGTCGGCAGCCGTCGAGAGGCGGAATTTCCACTGATCATCCTCATAATAGGGGACATGGCGTGGCGTCATCTGAAGTACGTCGAACGCTTCGACGATCGACCCCACCAAATGGTGAATGCTTCCCTCAGTGATGGGTCTTCCCTGCTGCTGCAACGCTGCTCTCGCAGCATCGCCATAGAGCCGAATAGCGGTTGCCATGTCCGGCGAGACATAGGGTTTGGGCGCGAGCATCGCCGCGACCTGCGCGGCGGCCTTCGGGTCGACCCGGTGCGCACGTACCCGGGTCAGTTCGCGAGAGCGCGCCCAGAAAGTCCGAAGGCGAGCGTCAGCCAGAGCGTGACGCGTCTTGGCCTCGCGGAGGTCCTTCGTCCCAAGCGAGACTTGTATGACGTCAGAGATGGTGACGGCGACGGTCTCAGAACCGATCGGCAGGTCGATCTTCCGACCCTTCATGGACGGGAGCAGATCGGACGGCGTGCGCTGCCGTAGGTAGAGCATACCCGTCTTCGGATGGCGCCACGGCGCAGCCATACGTACGCTCATGTGTGCACCCCGTGTGTGAATCCGGGGGGCCTACTATGTTGTTGATTTGCCTCAACTCCTTCCCACGCAAGTGGGAAAGAGATGGTGCGGCCAAGAGGACTCGAACCTCCACCCCTCTCGGGACTAGCACCTCAAGCTAGCGCGTCTACCAATTCCGCCATGGCCGCATCGGACGCGAAGACCGGTCCGTTTGCCCGACCGTCGCGCGCCGCGGGAAAACCCGGGGCCGCTTTCGTGTCGCGCGGCGCAGCGGATAACAGATCGTTCCGCCGCCGACAAGCGCCTCGCTCACGGGGAATCGTAGCCGCCCTCCAGGAAAGGCGCCGCGCCGTCGCCGATGCTGATGCCGGGCTCCACGATCGAGGCCGCCTTGCGGATCAGCTCGGTCACCTCGACGGAGATGCGGTCGCCGGTCACCACGATCTGCCCGCGGGCGATCGGGTGGTCGTTGGCCAGGATCTCGACCATGTCGCTGTCGCTGGCTTCCAGCTCGATCACGGCGCCGCGGCCCATGCGCAGCAGCATGTGCAGCGGCATGCGGGCGCGGCCCAGCACCACTGTCAGATCGACCTTCAGGGTCTCGAAGATCGCCACCAGCCGCCATCCTGTCTCACGGCCGGTCCTTGCCAGCGCCGGCCGCGAATGTTGAAGGCTGCGACCATCGACGCAGGATGATGAACTCTTGGTAAACGCGCCCCGCCTCACGGTCCGCCCGCACGCCTTCCCGAAGCGGCCCGGCGCAGATCCGGTCGCCGGCCCGGTGGGCTGGCGCGTGAGCGACGCGCCCGTGGGCTACGCGGCCGCCCTCGCCTGGATGGAGGCGCGTGTGGAGGCGATCGCCCGCGGCGCGGCGCCCGAATGCGTCTGGCTGCTGGAGCACCCGCCGCTCTACACGGCCGGGACCTCGGCCCGACCGGAGGATCTGGTGGCACCGGACCGCTTCCCGGTCCACGCCACGGGCCGGGGCGGGCAATACACCTATCACGGCCCCGGCCAGCGGGTCGCCTACGTGATGCTCGACCTCGACCGGCGCAGCCGCGACCTGCGCGCCTATGTGGCGAGCCTGGAGGCGTGGCTGATCGAGACGCTCGCCGCCTTCAATGTCCGCGCCGAGCGCCGGGAGGACCGGGTCGGCGTCTGGGTACGCCGGCCCGAGAAGGGGCCTCGCGTCGAGGACAAGATCGCGGCGATCGGGATCCGGGTGCGCCGCTGGGTCAGCTTCCACGGCATCAGCCTGAACGTCGAGCCCGATCTCGCGCATTTCGACGGGATCGTGCCGTGCGGCGTCCGGGAGCACGGGGTGACGAGCCTCGTCGATCTCGGCCTGCCCGTGAGCCTGCCGGAGGTCGACATGCAGCTCCGCGCCGCCTTCGAGGCGCTCTTCGGGGCCACCGTGACCGAGGCGGCGGACTGATCGGGCATGCCGCCGATGCCTCCGGCCACGCCGATCAGAAATCCGCGTGCAACCGCGAGGCGAAGAAATGCGCGGGGCCTCGGTCGCGATTGTATCCGGGATTGTCGATGAACTGGTAGTCGAAGGTCAGCGTGACGAACTTCGTGAGGTTCAGGGCGTAGTAGGTCTCCAGCGCGCGCTCGGTGCCGTAATTCAGCCGCCCGTCGCCGATCAGCAGGCCGAGGTAGCCGGCCGCGAAGGCGGCGCGGTGTGAGGGCGAGAGCCCGTTCATCGCGGCGCCGATGCCGATCGTGTCGTCGGGCCGGTCCCAGGCCTTGCCCTTCAGCGACAGGCCTCCGGAGAAGCTCCGGTCGATGTCGGTGAAGGAGATGTTCTCGGTGCGCCCGTCGTTCAGGCTCGCCCGGGCGAACAGCCCGAGTTCCGGCGTCAGCCCCTGCTCCAGGTTGATGTAGCCGCCGGTCTTGCGGCGGGGGCGCCTTGTCGCCGCGACGGCGTCGTTGATGTCGTCGAACAGGCCGAGCTGCGTCAGGGTGACCACGTCGCGGTTGTTGGCCGAGACACCGACATTCGAGAACAGCCCGATCCGGATCTTGCCGGGCTGCTCCAGCCACGGGAGGACGTGGCGCTCCTCGAACTCGACGTTCAGCCCCGCACGCCGGAACACCCGCGGGTCGAGCACGTCGCTCGACGGCTCCTTGGGCACCTGCGTGTAGGCCGCGCGGATAGCGAATTCCGGCCGGTTGTACTCGGCGTAGACGCCTTGCGTGAAACCCGGGAGGTTCGCCGGGAAGTCCCAGGCCGAGGCGCCCCAGAGCGACCAGTTGAAGAAGTCCACGCGCGGGTCGTGCGCGTAGATGTTGCCGTCGAAGAAGTCGCCCAGCGCGAACTTGCCGGCGATCAGCGTGATCCGCTCGGCATCGTAACGGGTGGCCACTTGGTTCGGACCGTCCGGAACATCCACGGTCTCGCCGCCCAGCCCGAAGGTCTGCTTCACGTAGTAGCGGTTCGAGCGCAGCTTCGGGAACGGGGCGCCCGCCTTCTGCGCCTCGCCGTTGACGAAGCCGGCGACGCCCAGCGTCCGCGACAGGCCGAAGCCCTGGCTGAATTCGGGGTTGTAGTAGAGCTCGGTGCTGTCGGTGAGCTTGAGGCCGAGGAAGATCGTCGCCGTGGTGGTCTGCCGGGCCTGATGGGGGATCAGGCTCTGCGCGCCCTCGTAGGGCGAGCGGAAGCCGGGCACGGCCTGCGCGATCAGGGTCGTCTGCCCGTGCAGCGAGAAGCGGCCGGTATCGCCGTTGTCGGGGTCGTGCGGAGCGGTCTCGTCCGGGTCCGGCGGCACCTTCAAGCCGCCCGGAAACCACATCAGCCGTGCGAACAGCTGGTTGGAGGTGAAGCTCGCCCGGGTCGTGACCGGTCCACCCGTGTCGCCGGGCACCACGCCCAGCGGGAAGCGCCGGCTGCCGCCGAGATCGATGTAGCGGTAGTCGATGCCCAGGGCGAGGCTGTCGGTGATGGCGTATTGCACGCCCGCGCCCAGGGTGAAGCCGACATAGCCCAATTCCCGCTGCGCGGTGGTCTGGCCGCCCGTGTCGAGATCCGGATAGCTGGCGAGAAACCGGGCGTTCGCACCGGTGAGCCCGAAGGTGCCGTAGATCAGATAGCGATCGAAGCTGTAGCCGAGTCGGGCACGCAGGGCGCCGTAGAGATTCGTCTTGGCGCGCACGACGTTGAAGGCCGGATCCGCATCCGCGTAGCCGAATCCCGCGACGGTCGCGGGGACCGGACGCTTCAGATTCGCCAGATCGAGATTCGCTTCGATGCCGTAGACCCACGGCCCGGCCTGCCAGGTCCAGCCGCCGAACACGCCGCCCACGGCCGTGGTGGCGTTGCGCCCCTGGTCACTGCGGCCCGTGGAATCGCCGCTCTTGAAGGCCGGGATCGGCCGGCCGCCGATCGTCGTCGGACCGAAATTGTAGGCCCCGTAGGATCCGCCGGCGCTGCCCTCGAGGCCGACATAGCCGCCCGACCAGTCGGTGTAGGTCGGCCGGGTGGCGTCGGGGCGCGGCGCGGCGAAGTCGGCCGCCCGCGCGGCAACCGGGACGAGAAGGGGCGTCGTCAGAATGAGGGCTGCGGTGCGGACCAGGGGCACGGAACGGGTTCTCATCCGACTCACAAAAAAGTATAGCACTTGCTAAAACGGTCTTTGGCATCGCGCAAGCCAGGGTGCGCCTTCTCGCCACAGGCCGCCTCGCAAGTCATCTCCGTTCCGCCCGCCATCCTCGATGCTCGGCATGGCAGTGGAATGACAATCCCGGTCCCGCCGTCTCGGTCAAGATGCAGAGGGTCATCGTATAGCGAACATCTCCGTGAGCTTTTGCAATGACCGCGTCACGGTGCCGGAAAGACATGCGAATACGATCATGGCTCCCCAAGGTGGTCTCAGATTAGAATTGTTATTATTTGAGATCGATGCGATTCCAGTTTGAACTTCGAGCGGGGTGGATTATGTGCGACCGCATGCATGCGTCGCCCATCACTCCGCTTCTCCGCGGCCTCGCCGCGGCCTCGCTCCTCGCCTTCGCGGGCCCCGCGACGGCCAAGGAAGTGCCCATCGGTCCGCATGTGACGCAGAACGGCCTGGAGGTCGCCGCCGTCTATCTCCAGCCGATCGAGATGGATCCTCCCGGCATGATGCGCGAGGCCGCCAAGTCGGACATCCACCTCGAAACCGATATCCGCGCCGCCAAGGACAACCGCAACGGCTTCGCCGAGGGGGATTGGGTGCCGGCCCTCGACGTCCGGTTCGAGGCGGTGAAGCTCGATGGCGACAAGCCCACCGACCAGACGGTGTCGGGGGTGCTGATGCCGATGGTCGCCAATGACGGGCCGCATTACGGCGATAACGTCAAGCTGTTCGGCCCCGGCCGCTATCGCCTCAAAGTAATGGTCGCGCCCCCGGGCAAGGACAGCCATTTCGGTCGCCACGTGGACAAGGAGACAGGGGTCGGTCCGTGGTTCGAGCCCTTCGCGGTTACGCAGGATTTCACCTTCGCCGGTGTCGGCAAGAAGGGCGCCTACTGAATTTGCCGGAGCTGTCCGTGTCCCGCCTGTCGCGCTTCCTCGCCCCTGCCGCCGTGCTGCTGGTCGCCGTCGCGTCCGCGCGGGCCGACGACATGCCGGTCATCAAGGTCGAGATGCGCGATGGGGTGATCCTTCCGGCGGTGATCGAGGTGCCGGCCAACACCCGGTTCAAGCTGGAGATCTCGAATACCGGCCAGAGCCCGGTTGAGTTCGAGAGCACGGAACTCAAGCGCGAGAAGGCGCTGGCCGCGGGCTCGACCTCGGCGATCGTGTTCCGCACCCTCGATGCCGGCACCTACCAGGTGTTCGACGACTTCCACCCGGAGGCGAAGGCGACTTTGGTGGCCAAATGAGCGCGTCGACGACAGCGCCAGCCTCCCTTGCCCTGAGCCGTGTTCCGCCGCGTCGATCCGTCATCGACGGTGCGCTGGCCCGGTTCGGCGACGGGCTGCGCCGGTACGGTTGGATCATCCGGGCCGTGCAATGGCTGATCGTTGCCGTCTACGCGGTTCTGGTGATCGTCCCGGCGCTGCTGCCGCTCCCCGACAACGCCGCCCATATCTGGACCAACCTGACGCTCGCCGCTCAGTTCGCGTTCTGGGGGATCTGGTGGCCGTTCGTGCTGGTGAGCATGGTCCTGGTCGGCCGTGCATGGTGCGGCGTGCTCTGCCCCGAGGGCGCGCTCAGCGAATTCGCAAGCCGCTGGAGCCGCGGCTATGCCGTGCCGCGCTGGATCACCTGGCAGGGCTGGCCCTTCGTGGCCTTTGCCGGCACCACCGTCTACGGGCAGATGACCAGCGTCTACGGCTATCCCAAGCCGGTCCTCGCGGTCCTGGGGGGCTCGACGCTGGCGGCGATCGTGGTCGGCCTGCTCTACGGGCGCAACAAGCGCGTCTGGTGCCGCTACCTCTGCCCGGTCAACGGCGTCTTCGCGGTGCTGTCGAAGCTGGCGCCGGTCAGCTTCCAGGTCGACAGCGCCGCCTGGGCGGTCTCGCCCAAGCCCGTCGGGGGCACCGAGAGCTTCAACTGCGCGCCCCTCGTGCCGGTAAAGACCATGCGCGGCGCGGGCGCCTGCCATATGTGCGGGCGCTGCAGCGGCCATCGCGGCGCCGTGCGACTCGCCCTGCGCTCCCCCAATCACGAGATCGTCCGCGTTGCGGGCGAGGAGCCCAGCCTCGACCAGACCATGCTGATCCTGTTCGGCATGCTGGCGCTGGCGGTGGGCGCCTTCCAATGGTCGTCGAGTCCCTGGTACGTCGACGCCAAGCAATGGGCCGCCACATGGCTCATCGAACGCGGGACACGTGGCCCCCTGGAGCATTCGGCGCCCTGGTCGTGCTGACGAACTACCCCGACCGCACGACGTCATGACCCTCCTAGACGGCGGGTTGCTGC
>NZ_BACT01000445.1:0-5316 GCF_000333255.1 Methylobacterium sp. B1
TAGACGATCTCCACACCCACTGATTGGGCGAGTCGGAGGAAGTCGGGGAACTCATCAATGTTGCTGCGCATCAACACGTAGCTGATGGCGATGCGGTGTGTGCCGCCGACCCGCCCCCGCGCTTCGACCGTGGAACGGACGTTCTCAATCACATCAGCCAACGGTGGGGCGCCCTTGCGCACGCGTCGGAACGTCTCGTCGGTCGCGGCATCCAGGGAGATGCTCAGGTGGTCGAGCTTCGAACGCGACAGACGCTCGCTGGCCTCCGGAGTGAGATGGGTGCCGTTGGTGTCGATGACGAACGGCACATCGAGGCCGATCAGAAAATCGAGTTCGCCGCCGTGGCGCGCGTCCGCCCAGAGGATGTCGCCGCTGTAGTCGCACGCGAGTTCCTTGAGGTGCCCGGCAGTGGCCCAGGACCGGATCTGGTCCCGGATCGTCTCTGGCAAGCGCTGGACCGTCTTGCGCGTATCGCGCGAGATGCAGTGGACGCAGTTGAGATTGCACTGCGTGACCGGGCTCCACATCAGGTGCGTCGGGACCGGTGTGTCGGCCATCAGCGGTATGTAGGTGGCGCTGGCGCGCAGGCCGTACTCAAGCTGATCGAATTGTCTACAATACAGCGCGACATGGCCACCAATGCGCTCAGCCCCACTCGACAACCATGCCGTGGTGGCGGCACCGGGCCGAGAACCAACAGCCTCAATGGTCAAGTTGAGCAGATCGCCAGAGCGAACGACTGGCTTGGGCAGGTGGAGCGTGACCGACATGTTGTCGGCGATCTCGTCTGCTGCGAGCGTCAGATCGACAAGGGGTTCCCTGTGTTGGTTTTTTAGGGCGTGATAGTAGCTGCGTTGGCGTGATCCGAACACGCTCGTCCACGAGCGCAGGCGGGGCTTGAGATCGTGTGGCTCGCGAGAGAGGCGCAGCCTCACCTCTCCCTCGGGCCTGCGTCCCCAGGTAGCCAGCGTCACCGTCACGGCAGACAGGAAGTCCGCCTCGGCGCGGAAAAGTTGAGTCAGGATGAGGCCCGGCACCAATTCGTCGGCGGGTCGCTCAGTGCTTGTCATCTCTGCGCGCCTCGCTGAATTAATTGCCTGCTGCGTGATCGGCATGTGGTCTTCACACACGCAGGCTGAGGGCTACTCCCCTGCCGCGCGAAGCTTCCGCCTATCATAGGCAGGAATATGGCTTACAAGTTGTAAAAACGGATCACAGGTTTCGGGGACGCTTTTTCGTCTGCATCCCTGCGTTGATCACGGGCTGACGAGTTCCGTGCCGTCCCTCATAGGCGGTACGCGGCGCGACCGGAGCTTCAAGATGCGCATTGTCCCAGCCGGAGTTGCCTGACTGACGAGGAATGGTCGCTTCGGGGAAGAGGCGACCAAGGTCATAGTGCCTGCCACGGGTTGGAAGCGGGATGGCTGCTCTGGGTGGTTTCCCGCTGGTCTGCTTTCGGGCGGCAAGGCTTCGAAGCGGGCATCGTGGCGCGCATAGTGACCTTCATAGTAATACGCGTTAAGTGACCACGGTGCGCTTCTTTGTTCTCAAGGTTGAAGCGCCTAGAGACGCAAGCTCAGGCAGAGAGGTTGATAGTGAAGCTTTGGTTGGCGGCGCTTTCATATCTCACTCTCACCGTGTTGATTTTCGGCGATCCATTGCAACCGATCGGTCTTGCGACGAGGTGGGCTGACCGGCTCGGTATTCCTTTCTGGCGAGTGATCGCCGTTATCTCCGTAGTGGCCTCCACCTTGGTCGTCATGAAGTTCCCCAGGAACATGATCCCGACTGTCTTTCGGCCGACGGCATTCGTTGTCCTTGGCATTCTTATGCCGACCATAATTGTTGGGCTAATTGCAGATAGTATTAGGCATCGTGCTGTCCTCGCGTTTGAAGCGGACGAGGTTGATGAGCACTCATTCTTCGTATCTATCCGCAAAGCCCCGCAAGATTTTCAGAATTTTCTACATACCGCGGCGCTCAAGGGCTGCAATCCATACGCCTGGAGTTATCGAAATCTCGAATTTTATGCGTTGCCGACGAGTGCGGCAGTCAATGTTTTGCCGCGCACATGGAGAGAACGATGTGAAATCCGGATTGAGAAACTTTCTAAGTAGATCTGGTATTTTACTTGAATTGTATTTGAGAGACGAAGGATAGTCCTTTCATAGGCACGTGCCGGTGTAGCTGCTCATCACCAAGGTGAGTTTATCATTCTCCGAACGCCAATAAATCGCCCAGGTAAGCTTGCAAGGAAATCCCGGCTGCACAAAGTTTGCCGAATACATTTCAGATTTGTCAGGCTTTTCCCTGAATGGTCCATGCTTCTTAAAACCATCCGCCTGGAGTCGCTGTACTAACACTGTCGCTGATGAGCCAACCGGGAAATTCTCGTTTACACGAGCCTTAAAAATTTCGTTGGCCTTCTGGAACTCGGCAGGCAATCCCTGTGCGAGAGTTGGCAAGAACACGTGCTCAGGACGCTTAAGCCAGAAGCAGGTACCGAGAACTGCAATCAGCCCGATGGCCGATGCACCAAGTGAGCGAACGAGAGTGCGTCTTCTCATAGTGGTATCATGAGGCGCTCAAGTTCAGGTTTCCAGTCTGACACGCAGTTCCCGGGCGGCGGACGAACAGCCGCTTTTGAGAATGGCCAAGGGTGGTCTGAGCGTCTGGATGGGGTCGCAAGCAGCCCCCCCAAGGCGGAAGCCAATCCTCAGCTTCGGCTAGACCCGTTGTGCCGATGACGAAAATTTTCTTACTGATGGATGTTGCCATCAACGGTGTGATGACGGTGTCGCCATCGATATCGATGGCCACTCGGCGACGTGCATCAAAACGGCGCCCAGGTATCGTCGACGACGTCGGCCTGAGGCCGTTCGGCCTATACGTCTGATGGCGGTCCGTTCATTCAGCGGCTGTCTGAAGCCTCCTGTCCCAGAATCCCCCTCGTTTTCGCTCGCCCGTTTCCCTCTGCGGAGCGCCTCCTTCAGCGGTGTCCCGCAATCATCTGGTTTTGGTTGACGACGTCGGGATCGGAGGCAGCGTGCAAAGATGCAGCGCGTCGCCATCTACGCCAGAACGTCGACCGACAAGGGTCAGACGACCGAGAACCAGCTCCGGCAGTTGACCGAGGTCGGGCCGCGGCTCGGCTGGACAGTGGTCGCCGTCCATACCGATGCGGGTGTGTCCGGCACCAAAGGGCGGGATCGGCGGCCGGGCTTCGATGCCCTCCTGCGTGGAGTTGCCCGCCGGGAGTTCGACGTCATCGCGGTCTGGTCGATCTGTCGCCTCGGACGCTCGCTCCAGGACCTCGTAGGCTTCCTTGCCGAAATCCAGGCCCGCGGGGTCGGCCTCTACTGCCACACCCAAGCGCTCGACTCGACGACGCCGTCCGGCCGGGCACTCTTTTCCATGATCGCGGTCTTCAGCGAGTTCGAGAGGGCTATGATCCGAGACCGGGTGCTGGCGGGGCTGGAACGCACAAGGGCGAAGGGAACGCGCCTCGGGCGCCCGCCCATCGACGAAAGCAAGGCCGAGGCGGTCCGCACGCTGCTGGCATCCGGGGTCAGCATCCGCGAGACGGCGCGCCGAACCGGTGCTGGCACCTCGACCGTGCAGCGGGCGCGCGTGGCGATGCTCGCCGAGAAGGCAGTCGACGTCGCCAGCGTCTGACGTCGTTGGCGTCGACGATCACATCCAAGCGCGCTTGGTCCCGATGCAAAAGGTTCCACGGGAGTGCTGGCTACGGAGATGCCGTTGGTCGCGGCGAGCCGCTCACTGCCATCCAGGGCGTGACTGGATTTGAGATTATCACCTGTGCACTCCAGTCCTCGCTTGTAGGTCTTTGTCATTCGTTGTTTGGACATGCCATCATCAGTTGTTCGCACTCAAATATATTAAGAGCTGATCGCTCGGAACCTTATCAAATTGAACAGCTCGAACTTCTCCGAACAGCATTTGCAGGCAATTATAGATCCGGGGGACGTCTCATGGGTCGGTGTCTGGTTAACCGTACCGCAAGTAGTGCAAAGACAGTACTCAGTCTTTATTTTATATCTTATGTATTCATCGCATATTTCAACTATATGAACTGCGCCACACTCGGGACAAGTTGTTTGAGTATGGTTGTCGAACCAGTCATAGTCCTTTTCTATGACATATGCGCATCCATTGTAAGTGCATGGCCAGCCACAAAGTCGTTCAATTTTAATATCAAATCCTTCTGATCTAAGTATTATAGACAAAACCTTCTCGATTTCGTCACATTGGGATCGAATTTTCTCCGCTGTCGGCTCGGTTGCGGTCTCAAGCTGTCGCAGCATTGGTACGTGTAGAAGGCTTCCGATTTTTTGATAACGACGGCGAACCCACGGCCCGTCAAGACGGTATTCAGTTATTTTGATAGACCCAATTTCTGGGACTGTGAGTTCAAAATCTCTACGGCCTGTGACACCTCGCACGATTTCAGCGAGCTCTTTGAGCATTCTGTCAGGCTGCCATGTGCCCATGAGATTCAGAGAAGCTTCGCTGCGATGGAGCTTCAGAAGACTATAGGCGAGCGCCTCAATGCACATTCGCAGTTCGAGCGCAGCGTAGCGCAATCGAACTTCGTCACCTGAAGCAAGGTGCTTCTGAGCCAATGCAAGGTGTTCGCGGGCTCGTTCACGAAGATCAGGAACTTCAGCCATATCGTCCTGGACTGCATTTCATCCGCGGTGTCTGAGAGGTTCGTCAACGTCACGTCGAGCGTGACGCTGTGCTCGCTGCCCCTGCGGTCTATCTACACGGCGAGCAACGCCGCGGTGAACGCCTTCGCCGAATACCTGTTGCTGAAGCTTGAGTCGTTGAGCATGTGTGCACGCTTCGTGCTGCCGCGCCGCGCTCCCGACATGGCGTCCGCCACCAACGCCCGCGCTCGGATGGGCTGAACGTTCCGGGCGCCTACGCTGACCTCGCCGCTCGGGTGTTCCCGGGGAGCTTGGGCCGCGATGAAAAAATTGATGCGGTCCTCGGAGGCAGTGAGGCGCGTGGCGACTAATTGGGCCTTCCCGATGCGCCTTCCGCCGAAGCCGACGCCCTGTCCTGGGCGAAGGCGGGCCGCGAGGCGCAAGCGCTCGTACGCCCGTAGTCTGGTGCGGCTATCGGCGTCGCCGACGACCACGTCGACGACAAGCCTAAGTCGAACCCTCCAGCGTTGTGTGTCCACAAGGCAGATTGCCGGTCCGCGCCGGATGGATCCCATGTGGGGGCGGCCGCGCGGGCCCGGCGTAAGCGACCGCACGACGATCCCGCGTCGCATCAGCGCGGGCCGCG
>NZ_BACT01000444.1:0-122 GCF_000333255.1 Methylobacterium sp. B1
CCGGCAACGTGTTCGTTGAGAACCTGGAGATCACGAAGTCGAACAACGGCATCGTGAGCTTCACCTGCCAGTTCCGCGGTGACGGCCCGCTGGTTTGGGCCGCCGGAGCCAGCACGTGAGCG
>NZ_BACT01000443.1:0-1146 GCF_000333255.1 Methylobacterium sp. B1
CCAGACGACGCCCATGATGATCACGATCGCCACGAATNGCAGGAGCACGCGCAGGCGCATCAGCCTCTGCGAGAGACTGGCGCTGCCGCCCCCGCATCATGTTGGCCAAGCCCAGGAGCAGGACGGCGGCGACGGCAAGGCAGGCGATCAGGACGAGGGTATTCGACGACATGCGGGTGGGGATCCGGGTGGGGCCGGAGCCGTGATCCGGCTCGGCGCGTCGTGAGGGTGCGGACGCTCAGTTGCGGCGGAGCAGGCGCTCGAAATAATCGAGTTCCTCGCGGGGGCGGGTCGGGTCGCCGAGCTTGCGCCGCAGCTCTTCCATGATGCGCCGGGCGCGCTGGACCGCTGATTCATCGGCTGTCGGCACCCGGACACGTCCGTCGCTCATATCGCGGCCGCGCGTCGGACGTCCGAGGGGATCGTCGTCCCGTGCCCCGGCCTGGCCCTGCTGCCCCGGCTGCTGACCGCCGTCCTGCTGGCCTTCGCCCTGGCCCTCGGCCATGTCCTGCATCTGCTGCGCCATGCCGTCGGCGCCGCGCTTCAGGCCGTCGAGGGCGCGCCCCTGCGCGTCGACCGCCCCGCTCGAATCGCCGTCCTTCAGGGCGTTCTCGGCCTCGCGCATGGCTTCCTCGGCATCGGCGAGGCCTTGCTCGCCGCGCATGCCGTTCTCCTTCATGCGCTGCTGGAGATCCTCCAGCCGCTGCCGAAGCGCCTGCTGCCGCTCTCCGACATCGCCCTTCTGGCCCTGCTGCCCTTGGCCCTGCTGCCCCTGGCCCTGCTGTCCTTGGCCTTGCTGACCCGGCTGTCTCTGGCCCTGCTGTCCGCGCTGGCCTTGCTGCGGCTGCCCGCGATTCTGCTGGCGCTGGCCGCCGCGCGGCTCTTCGCCGTCCTTGAAGGTCTCGTCGCGCAGGCCCTGCTGCTCGCGGGACATGGCGTCGAGATCGCGCATCTGCTTCTGCATCTCGCGGGACGCCTGATCCGACCGGTTTCCGCGTTCGGCCGTCTGCAGGTTCTCCAGGATGTTGCGCAGCTGTTCCATCAGGCGCTGTGCCTCGGCGGTGTCGCCGCGCTTCATGGCCTCCGCCATGTCCTGGATCATCTTATCGAGATCCTCGGGCGTGACGGTCTTCGACTGAGCATTGT
>NZ_BACT01000442.1:0-19472 GCF_000333255.1 Methylobacterium sp. B1
CACATGCCGATTCCTGCACGGCCATGTCACGCTCCGGCGTGACGGCACCGCCTTCCGGACGGATTGCGTGCTGCACCTCGTGTCCGGCCTCACGATCGAGGCGAACGGCTTCGCCCACGATGCCCGGGCGAGTTTCGAGCAGACCGCCGAGCGCCTGGAGACGCGGCTGCGCCGCTACAAGCACAAGCTCAAGCAGCACGCCACCGGACCGGGGGACGACGCGGCGATCGAGGCCGCCTATGCGGTGTTCGCTGCCCCGCCGGAGGAGGACGACGAGGACGCCGTCGAGGGTGACGCCCATCCGCCGATCGTCGCCGAAAGCACCAAGACCCTCCAGCGCCGCACCATCGGCGAGGCCGTGACGGCCCTGGACATGACGGGATCCCCGGTGGTCGTGTTCGTCCACGCTGGCACCGGACGCGTCAACGTCGTATATCGGCGCAGCGACGGAGCGATCGGCTGGGTGGACCCACCGAGCGCCGCCGAGTGACGCGATAGGTCGGGAGAAGCGGAGCCGGAACCGGCTGGTTTCCCCACCTATTGATCCAGCAGGGGCGCGGCCGGAACGGTCGACGACGCCCCTGCGACGAGGCCCGCTTCCTCGCGAACGGGTGACGGGGCAACGGTCGTTCGATGCCAGTTCTGGAATTTCTCGACCCCGAGTCGGTCGTGCCGGCCCTGCGCGCCCGCGCCAAGAAGCAGGTGCTGCAGGATCTCGCCGCGCAGGCGGCGCGGCGCCTGCCGGCGCTCGGCGAGCGGCCCGTCTTCGACACCCTTCTCCAGCGCGAGCGGCTCGGATCGACCGGCATCGGTGATGGGGTGGCGATTCCCCACGGCAAGCTGCCCGGACTCGATCGGCTCTTCGGGCTGTTCGCCCGATTCGACCGCCCGGTGGATTTCGACGCCCTCGACGGCCAGCCGGTGGATATCGCCTTTCTGCTCCTCGCGCCCGAAGGGGCAGGGGCCGATCACCTGAAGGCGCTCGCGCAGGTTGCCCGCATTCTCCGCGAGCCGGGCATGCTCACGCATATCCGCGCCGCTCGGGATGCCGGTGCCCTCTACGCCCTTCTGACGCGCTCGACGGCACCGCAGGCGGCCTGATGATGCCGATCTTTCGGACCACCGCCGCTCTGGCCTTCGCGGCCATCGCCTCGACCGCCGCCGCGGCGCAGGGAGAGACGACCTGCGCCCGCGATGTCCTGGTGGCGCAGTCCATGCAGCGCCAAGCCCTCGACCAGCTCGAGCAGGCCGACGGTGACGACGCCAAGAACTGCCGCATCTGGCGCCGTCACGTGGAGACGATGCGCCGCGTGGCGAGTGTGTACGGGCGCTGCCTGTCGGGCACCGAGCGCAGCGAGCGCCTCGCCCAGGTTCAGGGATCGGACCGGGAATTCTCGGCGGCCATCAAGGCACGCTGCAAGGGTCCGTAGACCGCTGCCGAGCGCCGCTGATCCGGACGGTCACGCGCGGTGATCCACGATGGCCTGGGGCCGAACTGTCGGCTCCGACGGGACGGCGCATCTGGGGGCGAGGTCAGTCCACGCCGCGCATCATCAGCGGCTCGGCCACCATCTTCACCGGCTTGCCCCGCCCGATAAGGATCGCGGCGCGCGAGCGCTCGGGGTCCGCCTCGAAGCGCGTACGGACCCAGCTGACCAGAAATTTCATATATTCGGAGGCCAGAAGGCGCGCGGCAGGCGGGTCGTGCCACCAGCGGTCGGCGTCGAATGCCTCCGTCACGACGGGATGCGGCAGGACGCGGTCGCTGTCCTGCAGAGCATGATCGAGTTCGATCAGCGTCCGCGGCATGTGATAATTCGAGGTGACGACCGCGACGGTGCTGAAGCGGTGCGCCCGCATCCAGCGCCGGGTTTCGATCGCGTTCCCGATCGTGTTGCGCGCCCGGTAGTCGAGATCGACACAGCAGGCGATGAGCGCGCGCTGGGTCGGGTTCAGGCGGGCGATCTCGTCGCGGCTGGTCCGCTCGTTGACGCCGGTGATGAGAAGCCGCCGGCCGTAGCCTCCGGCCAGCAGGTCGATCGCATCGCCGATCCGCTGCGCACCGCCGGTCAGCGCCACGATTCCGTCGGCCCGATCAGACGGCGCACGCTCGTGTCGCGCCAGCGCGCCGACGAAGATCAGGAATCCCGCAAACAATGCCAGCGCGCCCAAACCCGCGCCGAGGCTGCAGGTCCACAGCGCGATCCGCCGCCGGCGGCGCGGGCGCACGACGGCGCGGGGCGGGTAATCCCACACGTGCCAAGCCCAGCCGACGGGGTCGGTCATGAGCGGATCCGATGCGCGCAGCATACGCGTGGTCATCCTCCGGAAGATCGGAGCCGATTGCGGCAACCCGGAGGCCGGCGCCGTCAGCCGTATCAACACCGCGATGATAAAGTTTCCAGATGGTAAACGTGCTATCGAGACTCCCTATTTCCACCTGAACGCGACGTCGCACGCCCTCACGCCAAGAACCGCCGGACGGTCACGCGCGAGACGATGCCGGTGACCAGAGACGCGATCACGCCGATCAGGAGCACGCTGGCATAGCCGCGCACGCCGATATGGAATGCGCCGAACAGAGCCTCGACCTCCTGGCCGGCCGGTCCAGACCGGGCGGCCCTGGCCAGGAGGCCGGCGATGACGAAGGCGACGAGAGCCAGTCCGGCCCCGATCGCGCCACCCCGCAGGCCCAGGCCGAAGAAGCGCCGCTGAAATGCCCGGGCGATGTAGTCGTCGTCGGCACCGACGAAGTGGAGAACCTCCACGACCTCGCGGTTGCTCGCCATGGCGCCGCGGGTCGCGAAGGTCACGGCGAGCCCGGTGGCGATCAGAACGAGCAGCACGAGTCCGATCCCGATCCCCACGAAGGCGTTGGCGGCGGTCGAGAGCCGCTGCAGCCAGAGGGCGTGGTCATCCAGGCTGGCCACACCCGGCAGAGCCTCGACGAGCCTAGTTCGCAGGCGCTTCAGATCCGCAACCTGGCCGCTCGCGAGCTTGAGGGCGATGAGCCGCGGGACCGGGAGGTCCGAGAGGTCGAGCCCGGTCCCGAGCCACGGCTCGAGGAGGCGCTCGGCCTCGGCCTTGCTGAAGACCCGCGTCTCCGCGATCCCCGGTTCGGCCTTGGCGATGCCGTCGGCGCGGGACACGTCGGCATCGACGTCGCGGCCGGGACCCGGCCGGACCTGGATGGTGACCTCCCGGGCCACATCGCCCTGCCATTGGGCTGCATTCGTCGCGACCATCTCGGCGGCCCCAGCGCAGAGCCCCGCCAGGAAGGTCAGGATCGCGATGACGGCCGCCAACGAGCGGCCGGCCGCCGTGTCGGTGGGGACCAGCGGCGCGTTGCGACGCAGGTTGGCCGGCATCGACGGGTCGGGCGGCACGGCCGATCCGCCGGGCTTCGTCCGCGGGATCGCTTGCGTGCTCATTCCTCGATCCGCAGCCGGCCTTCACCCAGGACCATCCGGCGGGCGTCGACGGCGTCCATGATGCCGAAATCGTGGGTGGCGATGATGACCGAGGTCCCGAGCTTGTTCAGTTCGAGGAAGAGTCGAAGCAGCCGTCGCCCGAGGCCCGGATCGACGTTGCCGGTGGGCTCGTCGGCGAGCAGCAGGTCGGGCCGCGCGATCAGCGCCCGGGCGATCGCGGCGCGCTGCTTCTCGCCGCCCGAGAGCAGCGGGGGAAGGGCGTGCATGCGCTCGCCGAGGCCGACCCAGCGCAGCAGCTCCACCACCTCGGCCCGATAACTGGCCTCGGCCCGGCCCTGGACGCGCAGGGGCAGGGCCACGTTCTCGTAGGTGGTGAGGTGGTCGAGGAGCCGGAAATCCTGGAACACCACGCCCATGCGCCGCCGGAGATTGGTCAACGCCTTGGCTGAGATCCCGCTGACCTCCTCGCCGAAGATCGAGACGAGGCCGCGGGTCGGACGCACCGACAGCAGAATGAGGCGCAGCAGCGTCGTCTTCCCGGCTCCGGAGGGACCGGTGAGAAACTGGAAGGAGCGCGGCGCGATGCGGAAGCTCACGTCGGACAGCACTTCCGGCCCGAGCCCGTAGCGCATGCCGACATTCTCGAACTGCACCACCGGCCGCTCAGCGCCGGGCAGCAGGCTTTTCATGCTCGCCTGTAGGTTCAAGGCCGTGCCGTGTCTCGTCTGTCCATGCCTCGGGAATCGCCGGACGGGCGGGCGTTTTCAAGGCCTCCTGAGTTTCACCGCCGCTTAACCCTGTTCAGCGACACTTCCTCAAGCACTTTTAATTTCCGCCCCGGCTGCGGCCGATCGATGCGAGTATGCGGCGTATGCTGATCGCCTGCCCGAGCTGCGCGAGCGAATATCGCATCGATGCCAGCAAGGTCGGCATGGAGGGCCGTTCGGTCCGCTGTGCCGCCTGTCGCGAGACGTGGTTCATCACGCCGGCCGATGTTCTCGCCGGCCATGAGGCGGAACTCGCCGCGCGTGCCGAGGCCGATCCGCTCGCCGACGCCGCGTGGGAGGAGGCGACGGCCTCGGTTCGAACGGCGGCCGACGTCCCAGCTCCCACCGTCCCGCGAAAGGCCCGGCGTCCGAAATCCGCCGGGAAGGGCCGTCGCGCGATTCCAGGCCTGTCGCCGTCCCTGGCCTTCGGTCTGGTGCTCCTCGCTTCACTGCCGCTCGCCTGCCTTGCCCGGACGAGCGTGGTCAAAGCCGCGCCGCAGACCGCCTCCTTGTTCGCACGCGTCGGCCTGCCCGTGAACATCCGAGGCATCGAGATCCGCGACGTGGTGGCCTTCACCAACCCTGCCGAGGACGGCCATCCTGCGGAACTGGTGGTGGAAGGCGACCTCGTCGGCGTTGCCCGTAAGGACGCTGCGGTCGCGCCGCTGAGCGTTGACATTCGCGACGCCGGTGGCCGGACGATCCGCACCTTCTCGGTTGCGCCGCCACGGGCGGTCCTCGCCGCAACCGAGACCGCCCGTTTCCGTGCGAGCCTGTCGGCACCACCGTCCGATGGCCGCGCGATCCTGGTGCGTTTCGCCGATGCGTCGGGCGCCCGGCCGGACGCGCGGGTGGCAGCGTCCGAGCGTTGATCGCTCCCGGCGTCGCTCCGCGGCGAGACCATTCGGCTTATCGGCGTGATCTATTTAAGGTTGCGCCGCGACCTCAGATCTGCAATTTGCTTCGTTGAGGTTCCAACGCGCGAAGGCGCGCAGGCTGTTGTTGGCGCCCGGGGCAGACCCGCTTTGAGTGTCCGCGAGACGGTTCCCATCGTCATCCAGACGACCGACACGGTCGAGCAGAAGCGCGCCTTCGATTACTGGCGCAGCACAGCTTTGGCCCGGGTGGACGCGACGATGCTCGCGCCCGATGTGCCGTTCACGGCGGGCCGCAGGCTCGCGGTCTCCACGCACGGCGTGGTCCTGCACACCCTCAGCGGTCCGATCGGGGTCGAGCGCACGGCGCAACATGTGCGCCAGGACGGGCGCGACGACATCGCGATCGCGTTTCTCGTTCAGGGGGGCGGCTTCGTCGAGCAGGGTAACAGCGGCGCCCTGCTGAGCGCCGGCGACATCACGGTCCATGCCATGGATCAACCGTTCGCGATCGGCAGCCGCGACGCCTATGAGGAGATCCGCCTACAGGTGCCCCGTGCCGCCTTCCTGGCGCAAGTGGGCAACGTGCCGGCCTTTGTCGGGCGCAAGCTCCGGGCCACGCCGCTCAGCGGCCTGTTCGCGACCTATCTTCGGTCGTTCTCGGAGACGGTCGGCGGCATGACGGAGGCGGAGGCCGGCATCGCGCTGGAGGGCGTGTTGCATCTTCTGCGCGCGCTCGCCGACGGTCAGGGCGACCAGGGGGACAACGATCTCTCCGGCGAAGCCGTCCGGTCTCTGGCCCTCGCCCATATCGAGCGCCGGCTGCACGATCCCGCCTTCGGGCCCGAATCGCTTCCGGCCGCCCTGCGGGTCTCGCGCAGCCGGCTCTACGCGGCCTTCACGGGCGACGAGGGCGTGGCGGCAAAGATCCGCGACGCGCGTCTCGACCGCGCCTACCGGCGGCTGCGGTCGCGTACGAGCGGAACCCGGATCGGATCCGTGATGGCCAATTGCGGCTTCACCGATGCGGCCGCCTTCAGCCGCGCCTTCCGCCGCCGGTTCGGCATGGCCCCACGGGACGTCTTGGAAGGCCGTTTCTGAGGATATCAGATCCGGCTGCCCCGCGGATCCGCGACCGGCCGGCCGGAGGCCGCTGAACCCGCGATCCGCCGCGCGAAGCCCAGGAGGCCGAAACCGAGGCGGAGTGCGGCGACGCCGAGCCGCGCGATCCGGATCTGGCCGGGCAGCTGCCGCGGACCGATCGGACGATAGGCGAGATGCGGGCTGAGCCGCTCAGCCTCGGCGATGGCCTGGCCAAGGGGGAGGGAAGCGATCCGCCGCGCTTCCACGGGAGCGATCCCGATGGCCCGCGCCCAGGCCTCGTTCCGGGCGAGCAGCCCGTGATCGTGCATCCGACGGAACCGCCGGCGCCAGGCGTAGCGCCGCACGGCGCGCGGGAAGGTCTCCATCCGGGCGTCGCAGAGCGCGTCGGGCTCCTCGCAACGGGAGCGGATGGTGTCGGCGACACCGCCCGGAGCCCGCCCGGCGAGTCGCGCCGAGATGGTCACGCACACATCGGTGGCGTGACGGACCCGCAAGCCGTGTTCGAGCAGGCGCGCGATGAAGGCACCGTCCTCCCCGAGGGGGATCTCGGGCATGCCGCCGACCGCAAGGTAGGCGCTCCGGGTCACCGCCAGGGTCGCCCCGATCGCTGTCCGATGACACGGCCAGGGATCGTGCGGGTCGGGGTCGATCCGCGCCTCGGCCTCGGTGATGAGGGCGTCGTAGAGATCCTCCAGGCGCCCGCGGGCAGGGAGCGAGGGCGGCAGCAGCGCCGCCTCCGCGGCATCGAGCTCGACCCGGCCCGCCACCGCGTCGGCCCCCGCCCGGATCGCCGCGCGATTACGGGCGACCCAATTGGGCGGGACCCGGCTGTCGGCGTCGGTGGACAGGATGATCCCCGCATTCCCCGCATCACCCAGCCAGGCGGCGGCGGCATCCATCGCCCTGCGCCGGGCCCAGCCGGCATGGGCGCCGGAAAAATTCTCGCTCAGCACCCGGACCGGGATCGACAGCGTCGGCACCAGGGCCGACACGAGGGCCTCCGTACCGTCCGTGCAGTTGTTCAGGAACAGCACCAGCCCGAGGCGGCCGGGTTCCAGACCCTCCTGGGCGTCGATCGCCTTCAGGCAGGCGGCGATCCGCTCCTCCTCGTTTCGCACGGGTACGGCCACGATCGCATCGGGACACGGATCGTCTGACAGGAGGGCGCTCGACACCGGTGAAGTTCTCCGCCGGACCCGTCGCGCGGGCCCGCATCGGGCTTATGTCGGAGCTTCCCTGAACGGGACCGGACAGGCCGGCCTCGCAGGACGCGGCCGATCACAGGGTCTTCTCCACGAGGCCCTCGATCCATTCCGGCTGAGTCTCGCCGACCGAGCGTCCGACCTCGGTCGTTCCCTTGTAGGCGATCAGCGTGCTCTGCATCCGGACGTTCAGGCGCCTCAGCAGATCCTTCTGGCTGTCGAAGTCGATGTCGAAGATCTGGAGGTCCTTGAAGCGCGGCTCGGCCGCGAGCTTCGCGAGGATCGGCTTCTGCGTGCGGCAGATCGGGCACCAGGGGGCGCTGACCGCGACCAGGACCGGCTTTCCGGCTTTCTGCGCAGCCTCGAAGGCCGCATCCGAGAACGGGAGCGTCTCGGCCGCCCTGGCCGGGGCCGGCCTTCCGAGCAGGATGGGGCAGGTGAGGGCGAGGCCGGCCAGCGCGAGGACGTGACGGCGGTTCTTCATGGCGTGCTTTCCTCCCGGCCTGCTGATGGACCGGATTGCGGTGTTTGAGGAATGCTACGCCGCGCGCCCGGGCGCGTCGCGAGATCCCGGGCGGCCCGAAGATCGAAAGCGCCCGCGCACGATCACATTGTCGAGACGCCGGTCGACGGCGCTCCGGACGACCGGTCTTCCTCGGCCAGCGCCGCGATGTCGTCGGCATCCACCGCGTCGATGGGGCGCCGGATCCGCAACGCCCGCGTGGGCGCGCCGGCGCGCATCACCAGCACGATGGTCTCCATGTCGGGACAGCCTGGATCGGTGCAGGCGATCTCGTTCACCGCCAGGGTATCGTCCTCCCCGAGGCGCAGGGCCAACCGCAGGTCCTGCTTCAGGCGCGACGCGATCTCGGCACGCTCCGCCGAGCGGGCGCGCCACGCCTTGAGGCTTACAAAGGCCATGCGCGATGCTCGTCGTCCTGCACTGGAAGCCCCGCCATTCGCCGCCGTCCGGGGGGATCGTCGATCCCTCTGGATTTTCCGATGTAATAGTGTTGCATGCTCGGGAGGTGGTCAAGCGTGGTGCGGGGCGGCCCGAAACAACCGTCGCGTTCGGCCGTCATACCGAAGGGCAGGCCCGGAGACACAGTCTCTGGCGGCCTTGGACTCGACAGCGGCGCTGGGGTCCTATGAGGTGCAACAGGCGCGCGAAGGATGATGAGATCTTGCGACCCTGGCGGGACGGGCCGGACGACCGGCGCAGCTACCATCACGGCAATCTGAAGGAGGCCCTCCTGGAGGCCGCGCGCCGGTTCATCGCCGAGCGCGGAATCGGCGGCTTCACCCTGGTGGAAGCCGCGCGCCTCGTCGGCGTCACCCCGGCCGCGCTGTACCGCCATTTTCGGGGCCGGGAGGCGCTTCTGGAGGAGCTGGCCGGGCGCGGTTTCGCGGAACTCGCCGCCCGTCTGGCGCGGGCCTTGACGTCGCGCGGGACGCCGTTGGAGCGGTTCACGCGGATGGGTGAGACCTATCTCGCCTTCGCGGAAGAAGAGCCGGCCTACTATGCGGCGATCTTCGAGACGCGCGGCTTCCCCACCGGCGGCGCCGACCTCGACACGGCGGCCAGCGATGCGGTGGCGTCGCGGCCGAGCCCGTTCGATCTCTTGGTCGAGGCGCTGCAGGCGACGTTCTCGGACGGATTCGGGGGCGTGGCACCCCGCTTCATCGCCCTGGAGGTGTGGGCCTTGGCCCACGGCCTCGCGACCCTGTCGGCCGCCGGACATCTGCCGCGCGGACCGGGATTTCCGGACAAGTACGAGTTGCTGCGGGGCGGGGTCCTGGCGCTCGTCCACGGAGCCTCCCGACAGACCGAGCGCGAGGGCGGTCTCGGACGACCTTGAAAGGCACCTCCGGGACCCGCATGTTAACCGCGTTCACATGAACAGCGGAGCACAGCCGTGACCTCTCAAACCTCTTCACCCTGGGCGACCGGCAAGCTCTGCCGGACTGGCCCGTTCCCGCGCCGGTCGCTGGAGATTGGCGCAATCGTCGTCGGTTTCATCTACTGGTGGCCGGTCGGCCTCGCGCTGGTGGCCTGGAAGCTTGCGGGTTATCCGGCCTTCGCGGAAATGCGCGACGCGGCGCGGCGCGCGGCTTCCGAGTTCGAGGGGGGACGCCCCGCCTCGCGCTTCGCCCGGGCGTTCGAGGCCGCCAACCGACGCGACAGCAGCGGCAATGCCGCCTTCGACGCGTACCGTCGCACCGAGCTCGACCGTCTTGAGGCGCAGCGGCGTGCCCTCGAGGAAGAGAGCCGCGCCTTCTCCGAGTTCGTGGAGGAGCTGAAGCGCGCCCGGGATCGTGAGCAGTTCGATGCCTTCATGGCCAAGCGCCGGGCCGAGGGCGGGGATCGCTCCGTCTGATCCTGCATCTGTGGGCGTCCGGGCTCAGGGGCCCGGACGCGCCGTCCCGGTGGTTCAAGCGCCGGCGTGACGCCTATCCGACGGTTCAGGCCGCGCGGACGGTTTCCAGGAACCGTGCCACTTCGGCGTTCAGGTGCTCGGATCGCTCCGAGAGCCGCGACGCTTCGACCAGAACCTGACCGGCCGCCGCGCCGGTCTTTTCGGCTGCATCGGCGACGCTGACGATGTTGCTGGTCACCTCGCTCGTGCCGGCCGCGGCTTGGCCGACGTTGCGAACGATCTCGTGGGTGGCGGCGCCCTGCTGCTCCACGGCGGCGGCGATCGAGGTCGCGACCCCGTTGATCTCGCGGATCCGCGCCGTGATGGCGCCGATAGCCGATACGGCCTCCCCCGTCGAAGCCTGCACCCGCGTGATCTGACTCGAGATCTCCTCCGTGGCGCGGGCGGTCTGCTCGGCCAGTGCCTTGACCTCCGTGGCGACGACAGCAAAGCCGCGTCCGGCGACACCCGCCCGGGCCGCCTCGATCGTGGCGTTCAACGCCAGAAGGTTGGTCTGGCCGGCGATGGTCGAGATCAAACCGACGATGTCGCCGATCCGCGACACGGCCTCGCTCAACTTCTGGACAAGCGCACCGGTCTGATCCGCCTCGTCGACGGCACCCCGCGCCAAGTTGGCCGAGCCATCGACCTGCCGGCCGATCTCCTGCACGGAGGTGCCGAGTTCCTCGGCGGCCGCCGCGACGGTGCTGACGTTGCTCGCCGCCTGCTCGGCCGCTGCAGCGACCGTCGTGGATTGCTCGGCGGTCACCGCCGCAGTGGCCGTCATGGACCGGGCCGTGGTCTGCAGCCCGATGGCCGAGGCCGAGACCTCCGCGATGATTCCGCCGACGGTCTCCGCGAAGCGATCGGCGAGCTGGCGCATCCCGAGCCTGCGCTGGGCCTCCGCATGCCGTCGCGCTGCCTCCGCTTCGGCCTCGAGCTGATGGGTGCGGAGCAGATTGTCCTTGAACACCTGGACCGCCGCCGCCATGGCGCCGATCTCGTCGCGCCGGTGCTTGAACGGGATGTCCGCGCGAGCGTCGCCCTCGGCCAATTTGGTCATCGCACCCGTCATCGCGGCGATCGGGCGCGAAACATGACGCAGGCCGAAGATCGCCGCGCCCAGAGCCGACACGAGGGCAAGGGCGATTCCTACATATGCGGCCACCGACGCGGTGTTGACCCTGGCCATCGCGGTATCGGCGTTCCGGGCCGCGGCCTCCTCGTCATGGGTCACCAGACGCGCGAGGGCCGCACGGGCGGTATCGTACATGCCGACGACGTCGGGGTTTACCAGGAGGGCGCGGGCCTCCCGTTCCTGGCCCGATTCGAGCAGGCGAAGCGCCTCGTGATCCGCTTGCTCGAATCGGCTCCATGAGGCCGTGAAGGCATCGTAGAGCTTCCGTTCCTCAGCTGTGCTGATCAGGGGCTCGTAGGCGCGACGGGCTCGCAGCAACTGGGCGTGCGTCTCCGCGAGGTTGGCCGCGTTGGTCATCCGATGCTGAGGCGTGTCCGACAGCATGATGAGGCGGTATTGCTTGATGCGCACCTCGGATGCCGCCATCTCGATGGCGCCCACTTTCTCCAGCGAGGGGATCCAGTTTCCGGCAAGGGTCGTCGCCGCTTCACCGATGTCGCTGAGCTGATGCAGGGACAGGCCACCCTGAGCCGCCGATATCAGTGCGAGCCCTCCGAAGAGGATTCCAAGCATTGCTGTGATTGACGTGGTCAGACGCATAAACGGGGCCGATCGGATCGGAGGATCGAAGGGTCGCATCGGAAGAAAGGATGCTCGTGATCCGATTTAGAGCTTTAATTAATCTGAGCAAGTCACGGCTATGGCGTGCAAGCTAAAACAAAACCCTGCAATATGGCACAAGATATTATTTTACTATCGTCGCATGTATTGTAAATGTAGCGATTTTACTATTATACATTGGATTATAATCCGCTGGCGTATTGATCTAAAAATGAATGGCCATGATAAAAGATCTGTTATGAGGGCCGGCGGCCGCGATTTTTAAGCCCCATGATCCGCGGCTTTCAACCCGGCACTCGTTGGATAGGCATTCCGCGGCTCGCCTGAGTGTTCCGATCGCCGCGGCGACCGGTCGCCCGCGCCGAACTTGTCTTTGCGCCGCGCGCTCCGCAGTGCCTCCGAGCGCCCTCGACACATGGGCCGTCGCCGGGCCGCAGCGTCGAGTTGCGCCTCGGCGCGGGCTCCGGCATTGATCCTCCCTTACTGATGGAGGGGGGGGCGAATGCCGACGGGTCGGGTCACCGTGGTCGATCACCCGCTTGTGCAACACAAGCTGACGCATCTTCGTGACAAGAACCGCTCGACCAAGGGTTTCCGTCAGATCCTGAACGAAATCGGCATGCTCCTCGCCTACGAGGTGACGCGCGACCTGCCGCTGGAACCGGTGACGATCGAGACGCCGCTCCAGCCGATGGAGGGACGCCAGATCCAGGGCAAGAAGCTGGTCCTGGCGCCGATCCTGCGGGCCGGGGTCGGCTTCCTCGATGGTATGCTGTCGCTGGTTCCGTCGGCCCGCGTCGCCCATATCGGGCTGTACCGGGATCCCGAGACGCTGGAGGCGGTCGAATACTATTTCAAGGCGCCGTCCGATCTCGCCGACAGGACCGTTCTGGTCCTCGATCCGATGTTGGCGACGGCCAATTCGGCCATCGCGGCCCTCGACCGGCTCAAGGCGCGTGGTGCCTCCGATCTGCGCTTCGTCTGCCTGCTGGCGGCTCCGGAGGGCCTCGCCAAGTTCCAGGCCGCCCATCCCGACGTGCCGGTCTGGACCGCGGCGATCGACAGCCATCTGAACGACCACGGCTATATCGTCCCCGGCCTCGGCGATGCCGGCGACCGGATGTACGGCACCCGGTAGAATCCAAACTCAGCCGTCGTCGCGGTCGGATCGCGATTTCAGATGTGCGCGCGGCAGACGGATCATCTGTCACCGCTTTCCGTATCTGCACATTGTATTCACGCGCCTGAATAGAGCACAATCCTGCCTCGGATCCGATGCGGCGCCAAAAGCCGCACGGGCCGCAGGAGGAAGCCCATGCCGATGGAACGCAGCGTTTCGAGTCGTGTCCTGGCCCTGCTCGCAGTGGCCGGATTGCTGGGGTCGACGCAGGCACGCGCCGCCGACCCGATCCGGATCGGGGTCATCGCCGAGGCGCAGTCGGTCGTCGGCGCCTCGATCCCGCAGGCCGTCCAGCTCGCCGCCGACGAGATCAACGCCAAGGGCGGGATCGACGGGCGCCAGATCCAGATCGTCAGTTACGACGACAAGTCGTCCGCCTCCGACGCGGTCCGGGCCTTCCAGCGGGCGGTCTCCGAGGACAAGGTTAATCTCGTCATCGCCAGCTACATCTCCGAGGTGGTGCTGGCACTGATGCCCTGGGCGGCGCGGCTCAAGACGCCGATGATCACGCCCGGTGCCGCCTCCAACGAGATCAGCCTCGCGATCCACAAGGACTACGCGCGCAACAAGTACACCTTCCACGGCTACCTCACCTCGGCGGCCCTGGCGCAGTCGATCTGCGATTCTACGAAGGACATGCTGATCGATCTGATGAAGGTGAAGACGGCCGCGATCATGAGCGAGGACGCGGCTTGGACCCGTCCCCTCGATGTCGGTTACGAGAAGTGCCTGCCCGAGATCGGTGTGAAGGTCGTCGACCATATCCGCTTCTCGCCGGACACGGGGGACTTCACACCGATCTACAACAAGATCGAGGCGGCCAAGCCCGACCTGATCGTCACCGGCATCTCGCATGTCGGCGTGCAGCCGACCGTGCAATGGCAGAACCAGCAGGTTCCCCTCGCCATGACGGGGATGAACTCGCAGGCGACCTCCTCGACCTTCTGGGCGAACACCAACGGCGCCACGCAGGGCGTGATCTTCCAGAGCATCGCGGTGCCGGGCGCGGCGATCACCGACAAGTCGCTCGCCTTCAGCGACGCGTTCAAGAAGCGCTTCGGCAGCGATCCGTCCTACGCAGGCTACATGGCCTACGATCAGGTCTATTACGCGGCGGATGCGGTGAAGCGCGCCGGCTCGACCGAGGCCGACAAGCTCGTCGAGGCCCTGGAGAAGACCGACTGGGTCGGAACCGTGGGGCGGACGCAGTTCTACGGCAAGGACGACCCGTTCACGCACTCGATCAAATACGGTCCCGGCTTCGTCACCGGACTGATGGCGCAGTGGCAGGACGGCAAGCAGGTCGCGGTCTGGCCGAAGAGCCTGGCGCAGGGCGCGATCGTCTTGCCGGCGGCGGTCAAGGCGGCCGCCCGCTAGCTTGCCGTTCGGACCGGCAACGGATGCGTGCGGCGCCTTCGGCTTGCCAAGCGCGCCCGTTGCCGCAAGTAGAGCCGTACCGCGTCGGCGTGAGCGCGGCTGAGATCACGTGCGCGCAAAGGATTATCGTTGATGGCCAGCACCGACCTGCCCGGGACCATGCGTCAGATCCGCTTCGCGGGTTCCGGGGGCCCGGAGGTGATCAGCGTCGAGACCGCCCCCGTGCCGCATGCGGGACCCGGACAGGTCCTGATCGAAGTGGTGGCGGCCGGCGTGAACCGCCCCGATGTCGCGCAGCGCGCGGGGGTCTATCCGCCGCCGCCCGGCGCCACCGAGATTCCCGGCCTCGAAGTCGCCGGTCGTGTGGTCGCGATCGGGAGCGAGGTCACGGGTCTGTCGCTCGGCGATGAGGTCTGCGCCCTGGTGATCAGCGGCGGCTATGCGGAGTATGCGGTGGCCGAGGCGGCCCATTGTCTGCCGCGTCCGAAGGCGGTCTCGCTCGTCGATGCCGGCGGCCTGCCGGAGACCTTCTTCACGGTCTATTCGAACGTCGTCCAGCGCGGACGGCTCGCGCCCGGCGAGAGCTTCCTCGTGCATGGCGGATCGAGCGGCATCGGTGCCACGGCGATCCAGATCGCCAAGCATGTCGGCGCGCGGGTCTTCGCCACGGCGGGCTCGGCCGAGAAGTGCCGGTTTTGCGAAGATCTGGGGGCGGATGCCGCGATCAACTACAAGGAGGCGGACTTCGCCGAGGAGGTGAAGCGCCTCACCGACGGACGTGGCGTCGACGTGATCCTCGATATGATCGGTGCAAGCTATCTGGCCCGGAACCTGAAGTCGCTGGCTCCGGACGGCCGGCTCGTGATGATTGCCCTGATGGGCGGCTACAAGGTCGATGGCCTGAACATCACGCCGATCATGCGCAACCGCCTGACCTTTACCGGCTCGACGCTCCGGCCGCGCGGGAAGGCCGACAAGGCAGCGATCGCCGAGGGGCTGCGCCGGGATATCTGGCCCGAGCTCGATGCCGGGCGCATCCGGTCCGTCACCCATGCCACGTTCCCGCTGGAGCAGGCGCGGGAGGCGCACGAACTCATGGAGTCGAGCGCGCATCTCGGCAAGATCCTTCTGACGACCGGGCGGTGACACCGCGATCCGGCAGGAACCTGCCTCGGCGGCCCCGCGTTGGCGGCCGGTAACGAGATCGTGTCGCACAGCGCCCGTTTCGGCGTGTGGCGTCCCGCCGAGGAAGGTTCTGCAGATGGTCGAGAGATTGAATCCCAACGAGAGCCGTCAGGGCGAGCGCGGCAAACCGATGCTCTGGGTCCTGGTGGGGAGCCTCGTTCTGCTGGCGATCGCCACCGTGGGTCTCCTCACATGGAACGGCGCCAATTCGCCGAAGGATTACGCCAGCCAGAGCCAGGACGCGTCCCGCAAGGAGGTGACGGGTTCGGTGAACGGGCAGTCGGGCGCCGCGTCGCCGACCAACAGCACGGGCGTGCCGGGCGGCAACCCGTCCTATCCGCAGCCCGCGCAACCGGGGGCCAACGGCAACGCGCCGAAATAACACCAACCCGGGACGGCTTCTCCAACCGTCCCGCGGCCTGACGGCTCAGCGGGTCGGGATCGGCGTCGGCCCGCGGTAATCGTAGAACCCGCGCTTGGCCTTACGGCCGAGCCAGCCGGCCTCGACATACTTCACGAGCAGAGGGCACGGGCGGTATTTCGAATCCGCCAAGCCTTCGTAGAGCACCTGCATGACCGACAGGCAGGTGTCGAGACCGATGAAGTCCGCGAGCTGAAGCGGGCCCATCGGATGGTTCGCGCCCAGCCTCATGGCCGTGTCGATCGATTCGACCGATCCGACACCCTCGTAGAGCGTGTAGATCGCCTCGTTGATCATCGGCAGCAGGATGCGGTTGACGATGAAGGCCGGAAAATCCTCCGACATCGTCGAAGTCTTGCCGAGCTTGGCGATGAACGCCTTGGCGGATTCGTAGGTCGTATCCTCGGTGGCGATGCCCCGGATCAGCTCGACGAGCTGCATCACCGGCACCGGATTCATGAAGTGGATACCGATGAACTTCTCCGGCCGGTCCGTCGCCGCCGCCAGACGGGTTATGGAGATCGACGACGTGTTCGTCGCTACGAATGTCTCCGGACGCAGCGATCCGCACAGGCTGCTGAAGATCTCGCGCTTCGTGGCCTCGTTCTCGGTCGCAGCTTCGATCACGAGGTCGCACGGCTCAAGGGCGGCGAAGTCCCGGGCGGATACGATCCGCGACCGAACCTGAGCGCTGTCCTCCTCCGACAGCGTGCCTTTCGAAACGAGGCGGCCCAGGCTGCCCTCGATGACCGTCAGACCATTCTCGAGCCGGGCGGGATCGCGATCGTTCAGCAGGACGTCGAGGCCGGCGGTGGCGCAGACCTGCGCGATGCCGCTTCCCATCTGACCTGCGCCGATGATGCCGACCCGCTTGATCTCCATATGCATGTGCCGACCTGTGCCCCCAATGCGGATGCCGATACACGGCCGCCCGGTTCGACCGAGGGCACGAGCGCGACGGCACCGCGCGAAGTCTCGCCGTCGCAGCGTTCTAGACCAATCTTCGATCCGGAAGGAACCCGCGAATCCGCCTTCGGCGACAATACTCGCGGGGTGCCAGATTCCGTTCCGTTATTGACCCTTGGCTTTGCCGATCTCGGATTGCAGCTCCGGCACGACCTGAAAGAGATCGCCCACGAGCCCGTAATCGGCCACCTGGAAGATCGGTGCGTCCTCATCCTTGTTGATGGCGACGATGACCTTCGAGTCCTTCATGCCGGCGAGGTGCTGGATCGCCCCCGAGATGCCCACCGCGACGTAGAGGTCCGGCGCCACGACCTTGCCGGTCTGCCCCACCTGCCAGTCGTTCGGCGCGTAGCCCGCATCGACGGCGGCCCGAGAGGCGCCGACGGCGGCTCCGAGCGAGTCGGCCAGCGGCTCGATCAGCTCGTGGAACTTCTCGGACGAGCCGAGCGAGCGCCCGCCGGACACGATGATCCGCGCCGAGGCCAGCTCCGGGCGATCCGACTTGGCGATCTCCTCGCCCTTGAAGGTCGAGCCGCCGGCCTCGGGCGCGCCCGCCGACACGGCCTCGACGGGGGCGGCCGCGCCACCCTCGGCCGCAGCCTTGAAGGCGGCCGTCCGCACGGTGATCACCTTCTTGCCCGCCGGCGCCTGAACGGTCTGGATCGCGTTGCCGGCATAGATCGGCCGATCGAACGTGTCGGGCGCAACCACCTTGATGATGTCGGAGACCTGCGCGACGTCGAGCAGGGCCGCCACCCGGGGCAGCACGTTCTTGCCGGTCGTCGAAGCCGAGGCGATGATCGTGTCGTAGGGCTCGGCAATCGACGCGATCAGCGCCGCGACCGGCTCGGCGAGATCGTGGTCGTAGACGCCGTCCTCGGCGTTCAGGACCTTCTCGACTCCGTCGAGCTTGGCCGCCGCCGCGGCCACGGCCTGCGATCCCGAACCCAGGACCAGAGCGTGGATCGGGGCGCCGATCTCCTTGGCGGCCGAGAGCGCCTTCAGCGTCCCGTCCTTGATCTGACCGTTGCCGTGCTCGACGAAAAGGAGTGTCGTCATGGTCTGCTGGTGCCCTTGAGGGTTGTGGCGCGGGGCTCGACCGTGGCTCGGGAGCCCCGCCTGCGGATCAGATGACGCCGGCTTCGACCTTGAGCTTCTGCACCAGCTCGGCCGCGGAGCCGACCTTGACGCCGGCCGAGCGGCCCGGCGGCTCGGCGGTCTTCAGCACCGTGAGCCGCGGCGTCACGTCGACGCCGAGCGCGTCGGGCGTCAGCTCCTCCAGCGGCTTCTTCTTCGCTTTCATGATGTTCGGCAGCGACGCGTAGCGCGGCTCGTTGAGGCGCAGATCCGTCGTCACGATGGCCGGCAGCCTGAGGCTGACGGTCTGCAGGCCGCCGTCGACCTCGCGGGTCACGTCGAGGCTGCCCTCGCCCGGCTCGATCTTGTACGCGAAGGTGCCCTGCGGCCAGCCGAGCAGCGCACCGAGCATCTGCCCGGTCTGGTTCGAGTCGTCGTCGATCGCCTGCTTGCCGAGGATGACGAGCTGCGGGCTCTCCTTCTCGACGACGGCCTTCAGAAGCTTCGCCACCGCCAGCGGCTCGCAGGTCACGTCCGTCTTGACCAGGATGGCACGGTCGGCGCCCATGGCCAGCGCGGTGCGCAGCGTCTCCTGCGCCTGCTGCGGGCCGATCGACACCGCCACGATCTCGGTGACCGTGCCCTTCTCCTTGAGCCGGATCGCCTCCTCGACGGCGATCTCGTCGAAGGGATTCATCGACATCTTCACGTTGGCGAGCTCGACCCCGGAGCCGTCGGCCTTCACGCGTATCTTGACGTTGTAGTCAACAACCCGCTTGACGGGCACCAGCACCTTCATGGCGGTCACGATCCTTCCCCGGAGGATTCTTGTCGTCGTGCAGGCCACTTCCACGGCGCGCAAGGCGCAGCGTGGCGGGGGCACGCAAGGCGCGCGGACCGTAACGGCCACATTTCCGCCTTGTCAACGCGGCGCCGTGGCGGCCCGGCGAAAACCCCTCGGCCCGGGCTCAACGATTGGCGCCGGGCACCCAGAGCACGTCGTCGGCGCCGTCGGCATTGGCGGCCCGGCTCGCCACGAACAGGAAGTCGGAGAGGCGGTTGAGGTAGCGCAGCGCCTCCGGCGACACCGTCTCGTCCTCCCGGGCGGCGAGGCTGACCGCCAGGCGCTCGGCGCGGCGGCAGACGGTTCGGGCGAGGTGCAGGGCCGCCGCGGCCGGCGATCCACCGGGGAGCACGAAGGATTTCAGTGGTGGGATCGCCTCGTTCAGGCCGTCGATGTCGCGCTCCAGCCGCTCGACCTGGCTCGCGACGATCCGCAGCGGCTCGTAGGGGAGGGGCTCCGGGCTCGGCGGCGTCGCGAGGTCGGCCCCGAGGTCGAACAGGTCGTTCTGGATCGCCCCGAGCATCTGGTCGAGCGGCCCCTGCGTGTGCAGGCGCGCCAGTCCGATGCAGGCATTGGTCTCGTCGACGGTCCCGTAGGTCTCGACCCGCAGATCCGCCTTCGAGCGACGCTGTCCGTCCGCCAGGGCGGTCGTGCCCTTGTCGCCGGTCCTCGTGTAGATGCGGTTGAGCTTGACCAAGGGTTTGATGCCTCAGAACGTGTAGCCGATCTTGCCGCCCGTATTCGTCAGGCCGCGATTATTCGCGCAGAGCCCGGCATTCGACATGTGCTCGATCGTCGCCATGATGCTCCAATGTTCCGTGATACGGAAGCCGAGAGCCGCCGCCTCGCGGAACATGGGTGAGCACC
>NZ_BACT01000441.1:0-2192 GCF_000333255.1 Methylobacterium sp. B1
TTGACGAACGGCCGGTCCCGCCGGGGGCTTGCGAGGTGGAGCGCGCGGGCGAACAGTTCCTTGCCGGTGCCGGACTCGCCGAGCAGCAGGACGCTCGCGGTCGCGTCCGCGACCTTCTCGACCTGTACGAGCGCGCGCAGCAGTGCGGGCGAGGTGCCGATGATGCCGTAGCGGGCCCGCTTGATGCGCAACTCGCGAGCGAGCATATCGTTGTGCTCCTCGAGCGCGCGTGTCTTCCGCTCGACCCGCTCGTTCAGGGTCAGCAACTGGCTGACCATCGTGGCGATGATGCGAAGGAGGGTGAGGTCGTCGGAGAGCGGTCGCTCCCGGTGGCGGATCCTGTGGCAGGCGATGGCGCCGACAGTTCTCTGCTCGACCCGGATCGGGAGCGCCAGGAACGACACCGCGCCACGGGGCAGTCGCGCGCGCTCGACCGCACGCCCTAGGAAGACCGGGTCATTGTCGATGTCCTGGACGATGACGAGGTGGCCGTCCTGGATGACACGCCCGGTGATGCCCTCGCCCGGCGCATACCGGCCGCGGGCGACCTCTTCGCGGGTCAGGCCGTAGGAATGGGCGATGCGATAGCCGGCGCCGTCAGGGTCCTTCAGGACGATGCGTCCACGGTTGAGCCCGACGATCTCCGAGAGCAGGTGCAGCATCTCGCGGGCGACCTGGTCGAGGTGCAGGCCCTTACCGACGAGGTTCATGACCTCTTGGATGAGGAACATCTCCTGCGTGCGCCAGTAAGTGCTCGACGTTGCGTTGCTTGCCCGCTCCTCCATGGCTGATCGCACCTCAGTTGCCCGACTGCCGTCGGCAACCTGCAAGCCCTGTGCAAGGAGAGGTGTGAGACACGCCAGCACCGCGTCCCCGAAGACGCGCCGGATGACCGGCAACCGATGCAAAGGCCGAAAGCGGCCCGCTCCCGTCCTCCCCGGAGGCGGCGGAAGCCGACATTCCCGCGGACCCCGCCATGTCGGCGATGCTGCGGGCAGACCCCTGAGATCGGGTGTTGGATCCCGCGGGATGCGCGCTGGGCCGAAGGCGCCACGGCAGCGCCCGCACGACGGAGGCGCTCCGTCGCGCAAGACAGCGCCGTCAAGACGGTGTGAGGGCCGCCGCCGGACGCTGCGGCGTCAGCCCGACGACGCCAGACGTGGCGAGCTCGGCAGACGGCGGCCGATGCGGCGAAGGGCCGAAAAGGCGATCAGCGCAAGACACGCGCTTTGCCGATGATGTCATCGGCTATGTCCACATCGATCTCGCAGAGGTCTGGACGGGAGATGGCACCCTCTACCTGTTCGTTGCCATCGATCGAACGTCAGAGCTGGCTTTCGCCAAGGTGGACGCTGACGCGAACCGCATCCTCACCATGTCGCGCCGGACGATCTCGATCGTCCAAGCCCAGAGCAGGTGCCCGAACACCTCCGAGAACACCTCATGGGCGGAAATGTCCCAGACCTGGGGCGCCCAGCCGCCCAGCGGCAGCAGGATGGCGTGGAACAGGAGGGTTATGATCAGTCCGAAGGCCAGTCCTTGCCCCAGCGTCACGAGCGGGCATGCCGTTGCGAGCAGGCAATAGAGCAGGCCGAAGACGATCGAGAAGCCCTGGTGCACCAGGGCGACGCCGTAATTGATGACGTGACCGGTGAAAACGTAGGTCATGTCCTCGGCGTTCAGGCCAAGCGCCTTGAGGATGGCGAAGGGTGGCGAGATGCGGCCGGCCTCCCGGGGCGGGAAAGGGATCTCGGATCCCCACTTGACGAAGCTCGAAAGATTTCCGCCTAGGAATCCCGCCCAGGCCGCGTATCCGTAATCGACAATACCGTCGTTTTTCGAATTTGTCCCCAATTTGTCCTCCATATGTAATTCTATGTCGTCCGTACAATCTCCCTAGTAATTCCGATCTTCTTATGTTTGCGGACATAGATCCAAAAAACGGATCGATCAACTGTCTGTATCACAGTTTTAAACCAAAAATTTGCAAAATCGTAATATGATTTAACCTAGAGATTTTGGTCGATTGCGGAGGTTGTTGTGAAAATATCGACTTTGATCGTCGCTGTGTCGGGATGTGTCGGTGCGCTGTGCGTGACTGTTACTGCAAAGATGGAAATCGACGAGTACAAATCATACAGTGATAGCGTCAATGCGCTGACGGGGCTTCCGCGTCGTGAAGATCCTGGCGC
>NZ_BACT01000440.1:0-4669 GCF_000333255.1 Methylobacterium sp. B1
CGTGCGGGAGAGGGTTGGGGTGAGGGACGAGAGGCTTCAGGGGCGACGCGCCGGCAGGACGCGCCCCTTTCGGGCAGACCCGACCCCTCACCCTGTCCCTCTCCCGCATGGGAGCCAAGCGCGCCGCATCATGAAATCTTCGCTCGGATCAGCATCCCCCCGCCTGGCTGGCGAAGGTCGAGACGGTGGGCCGGTGACGGTCTCTCGGCAGCGTCGAACCGTGCCGGATCACCGGAGCAGCATCGCGAGGCCGGCACCTCCGATGAGCCTTACCGGCACCGTGTCGAGCGGGCTCTTGCGGGTTGCACGGGCGGCGGGCCGGGGAAGCCCAGAGCGGCCGCTGCCGGCGCCTTCCGCGAAGGCCGGGACCAGGGCTCAGTCGACGCGGGAGACGCGGGAGACGCCCGCGATCGCGAACGCTCCCGTCCCGACCGTCACGGAAGCCGTCACCCTCGTCGAACAACCGGTCGAACGCGGCGCCTGGGCGGGCGACCTCAGTCCCCGCGTTGAACAGCGTGCCGCACGCGTCCTGCACCTGGAGGATGCCGCACCCGATCCCGAGCCGGCCGCCAAGACCCTCCCGGAGGTGCGGCGCGGCCGAGAGGGGGTCGGCGTGGCCGGGGGTCTCCAGGATCCACGCGACGGTCCGGCCCTGTTCGCCGACCTGGGCGATCACGCTGTCGATCACCGCCGCGGCGCGGCTCCGGGGATCGTGCATGGCGAAGGTTGCGGTATGGGTCGGTTCGTCGATGAGGCCGTGCACGGCGGGGCGCGGGGTCGTGGCCGAGAGACTGGCCTCGACCTGCCCGTGCGCCTGCGCCAAGGCGGGATCGGTTGCGTGAAAATCGTTCGTCATCGTCAGCGCCTCAGGCGGCCAGCCAGGCGGTGACCTCGCCGTCGCGCCGCTGTTCCATCGCGAGCCGGCTCTCGGTGTGCTCGACGATGTGCCAGGGCTCCCCGGGGAGCGGCGCACCGTGCAGCGCGATCGGTGTCGAACGCGTCTTCAGACGGATGACGGGTAAAGCGTGCGCGTAGCCCGGATGCTCCCGGCCCAGGATCGCGTGGGCGATGGCCTCGGCCTGGCGGGCGACCGGCTCGATGAAGCGGCAGGGTCGCCCCGCGATGCTGATGCAGTCGCCGAGCGCGAAGATGTCGGGGCCGCTCGTGCGCAGGGTCGCCGGATCGACGACGATCCCGCGGTCGAAGGCGAGCCCGGCCCCGCGCACGAGCCGCGAGGGCGTGGCGAGCCCGGTCGCGGCGATCACCGTCGTGGCGACCAGAATCGTCCCGTCCGCGAACGTGAGCGCGACCTCGCCGTCCGGCCGGCGGCCGAGGCCGCGCACGACGGCGTTGGCCCGGTAGCGCACGCCCAGCCCTTCGAGTCCGGCCAGGAGCCGGCGGCCCGCCACGTCCGGCAGGAGCTCGGGCAGCGGCAGCGCCCCGATCCCGACGAGCGTCACGGCGTGTCCGGCCCGGGCGAGGTCCTCCGCGAGTTCGCAGCCGACCATGCCGGCGCCGATCACCGCGACGGCACGGGGGCCCTGTGCGAGTTCGGCGTGCAGGGAGGCCCAGGCCGCGAGGTCGTTCACGCGCCAGCACAGGGTCGGGTCGAGGCAGGCCGGCAGCGCCGGACGCGCGCCGTGGGCCAGGACGAGGGCGGTGTACCCCAGGGTGCCGCGCGTGGTGCGCAGGCTGTGCGGCTCCGGGGAAAGGCCCACGGCCACGGTGTCGGCCATCAGGCGCAGGCCCAGGCGGGCAGCCGCCGCGGCGCCCGTCTCCCGACGCAGCCTGTCCGGCGACAGGCCGCGTCCCAGCGCAACCGAGAGTTCCGGTTTGTGGTAGACGTCGCCGCCGCAGGCCGTCACCAGTGTGATCGGAACCTGGGTGTCCTCGGCCCGGATCGCCTCCGCGGCCGCCCATCCCCCGGCACCGGCGCCGACGATCACCACGCCCGGCCGGCGCTGCGCGGCCGCGGCCGCCGGCACCGGCGCGACCGGGGCCCGCCGCCGGTACGGTTCGAAGTCGGACTTGGTCACCCCGCAGATCGGGCAGGCCCAATCGTCCGGGATGTCGGCGAACCGGGTTCCGGGCGCCAGGCCGCTGTCGGGATCGCCCTCGCCCTCGTCGTAGATCAGCCCGCAGGCCCGGCAGAGGAACTGCTTCCAGGGGCCGAGGCCATCGGTGGGTTCCAGGACGGTCATGCCCGACCTCCCACGCCGGTGCCGCTCGGCAGCACCTCCCGGGACAGGCGCGCCATCTCCCAGCGCAGGTGCTTGATCGCCGGCGTGACGATGGCGACGAAGTGCGCCTCGCGGACGCGGCGCTGCGGGGCCGCCGACATCAGGTAGCCGCGCGCGCCCTGATGCAGGAGCGCCGACTGCGACGCGCGCAGGGCCAGCTCGGCGGTCTGGGCCCGGGCGTCGAGGACGTCGATCAGGTAGTCGGTCGAGCCATCGTAGGGCGTCTCGGCGAGCCGCATCACCCGGGCGCGGAGCTCCGCGAGCTCGGCCGCGACCGTGTCGGGGCGGTCATCGAGGAACTGGTTGACGTGCCCAAGGGTCTCCTCAACCGCCAGCATGGCGTTGAGGCTTCCCTCGGCCACGCCGAGCCCCATGCCGCATTGGAGCAGGATGAAGGCGCCCCGGATCCCTCCAATAAAGGGCCGGGCCGGATCGGCGATCAGGTCGTCCTGCCCGACGAAGTACTCGTCGAGCCGCACGCCCCAGGTGCTGGTGCCCTCCATGCCGGAGAAGTGCGGGCAGGGCCGAAGCTCCGCGCGGTCGCAGCGCAGCAGGAACATGATCTCGTGGCTGATGGCGTCGCCGGCGCCGAGGACGCCCGCGATGGCCCCGCAGTACTGGCCGGCGCCGATGTGGCTGACCCAGGGCAGCATGCCGCTGACCCGGTAGCCGCCGGGCACGCGACGGGCGCGCAGCAGGATCGGCTCGATCCCGGCGAACGCCTTCATCGGGTTGGAGAGCGCCGTGCCGCCGAAGGTGCGGCCCGCGACGTGGTCGTCGAGGAATGCGCCGGAGAGCGCCGGGTTGCCCGAGCGCTCCAGGTAGAGGCCGCAGACATCGTGGCACCACATCAGGAAGCCGGTGGCGCCGCAGGCCCGGCTCGCCGCCTGCATGGCGGCGATGGCCAGGCCGACGCGCGCGCCGTGCCGGTCGAGATGGACGCCGAGCGCGCCTGCGTCTCCGAAGCCTGCCATGATGTCGAGCGGGTACGCGCCGTGGTCGATCTTGCTCGCCGCCGCGCCCAGGGGGCCCGTCGGCAATGGCCGTCGTCTCGGCGAGGACGGTCTCGTCCGTCCACGTGCGGCCGGCCGGGCTCGCGAACGGCGCCTCCGTCACGGAGGGCCCGGCCGGTGGAAGGGCGAGGGCGCTCGACATCGTGCAATCTCCTCAGGAAGGGGAAAGGGGGCGGGCCCGCCGGGTCCCGCCGACGCGCTCAATCGGCCAGTCCGATCTTGAAGGGGACCGGGTTGCGCATGGTGTTGGCCACCGGCGAGAAGTGGTTCGCGTGGCGCACGATCTCGTCGAGCGCCTCGCGGGTCGCGTCGCCCTCGATGGTCACGGCGACCCGGATCTCCTGAAAGCCCATATCCTCCGGCTTCTTCTCCGCCCCGCCGGCGCCCCAGGCGGCCGGGTTGCCGATGTCGCCCTCGAGGTGGAGCTCCAGGCGGGAGAGGCGCACCTGCTTCCAGGTCGCCACCGCGGTGATTCCGACCGCGAGGCAGCCGCCGAGGGCGGAGAGCGCGATCTCGCCGGGCGCCGGCGCGGTGTTCTCGCCGAACAGATGCAGCGGCTCGTCGACCACGACGGGCGCATGGTCGCCGACGTAGCTGAGGGTGCGGTACTGGCCGTCGACGACCGTGTGCACCTTGTTGGTGCCGCGCGAGCCGGGATTGCAGCGGCCCTTCTCGGCGAACTGCATCAGGCCGTCGCGGTCGATCGGACGCAGGTAGGTGGTGACGGTCTTCGGGGCGGCGCTCGCGCTCATCTGGTGTTCCTTCCGGCTCAGCCCCGCAATTGTCGGGGGCGGCTCGGAAGGACTTGCGCAAGGCAGATGCCAGGATGGCCGAACCGGGAATTATCTTTGAAAATCCAGGTTTTCCAAATTCTTAGGTGAGGGCCGCGGTGATTTGATCGCCCGGTTGCGACAGTGAATGTCGACATTGTGTCGACATTGTCGGACTTGGGCGAGGCTGGTTAGGCCATCGGCTGGAGCTTCCGCCAGCGGTAGGAGAACTGGCGCTCGGTGAGGCCAAGCCTCTGCGCGGCGCGGGTCTTGTTGCCACCCGCTTGCGTGAGGGCCAGGCGCAACTGCGCGCCATCGTGCGAGTCGGCGGGCAGATAGGGCCGAAGGCCGCCCATCGCATGGACCGGGTCTCCCCCTGTCGGCACGATGTGCCGTGCCGGTCCCGGCGCAACCGCCCCCGAGACAGTCACGCCCCCAAGCATCGGCTGCAGGTCGTCGACGTCGAGAACGCCCTCGCTGGCCAGCAAGACGAGCCGCTCGATGAAGTTGGCGAGTTGGCGGATGTTGCCCCGCCAGGGCTGGCGGGCGAGATGTGCGACGGCCGACCGGGTCAGGTTGACGTTGCGCTGGTTGGCCTGGTTCCCTGCCTTCAGGAAATTGCACACGAGGTTCCGGAATGTCCGTT
>NZ_BACT01000439.1:0-962 GCF_000333255.1 Methylobacterium sp. B1
CGCGGCGTCCGGCATCGTGCGGGAACCCGCCCGCAGCATCGCTGCCTCGACAACGCGCACGACCGCGGCGTCGCCCGACGGGAGAGAGGCTTCGTGCGCGGCTTGGTCCGCATGCGCACCGCAGGAGCAGCCGCCGAGCCTGCGCCGGGCATCAAAAGGATTGTCGGAACGGGCCATCGAGAACTCCGGCGTTGAAGTCTTGAAATTCGCAGCAACTGTCGCGCCAAGCGCGCCGCATCATGAAATCTTCGCTCGGATCAGCATCCCCCCGCCTGGCTGGCGAAGGTCGAGACGGTGGGCCGGTGACGGTCTCTCGGCAGCGTCGAACCGTGCCGGATCACCGGAGCAGCATCGCGAGGCCGGCACCTCCGATGAGCCTTACCGGCACCGTGTCGAGCGGGCTCTTGCGGGTTGCACGGGCGGCGGGCCGGGGAAGCCCAGAGCGGCCGCTGCCGGCGCCTTCCGCGAAGGCCGGGACCAGGGCTCAGTCGACGCGGGAGACGCGGGAGACGCCCGCGATCGCGAACGCTCCCGTCCCGACCGTCACGGAAGCCGTCACCCTCGTCGAACAACCGGTCGAACGCGGCGCCTGGGCGGGCGACCTCAGTCCCCGCGTTGAACAGCGTGCCGCACGCGTCCTGCACCTGGAGGATGCCGCACCCGATCCCGAGCCGGCCGCCAAGACCCTCCCGGAGGTGCGGCGCGGCCGAGAGGGGGTCGGCGTGGCCGGGGGTCTCCAGGATCCACGCGACGGTCCGGCCCTGTTCGCCGACCTGGGCGATCACGCTGTCGATCACCGCCGCGGCGCGGCTCCGGGGATCGTGCATGGCGAAGGTTGCGGTATGGGTCGGTTCGTCGATGAGGCCGTGCACGGCGGGGCGCGGGGTCGTGGCCGAAAGACTGGCCTCGAACTGCCCGTGCGCCTGCCCCAAGGCGGGATCGGTTGCGTGAAAATCGTTCGT
>NZ_BACT01000438.1:0-1729 GCF_000333255.1 Methylobacterium sp. B1
GGCGGATTGTCTGATCCGGGTGGCCCGCGACCGGATCGTGGCCCGTCCGGAGCGGCGCCATCGTTCAGGCCGCCCTGGGGCGCCCCGAAGCCCCCTCGAAGGGCTGGACCAGGACGCGCCGGCCCGAGAGGTCGTGCACGCTCACCCGCCACTCGGCCCAGTCGGTCCGGTTCGCCAGCGACTGCCGCACGTCGGAGGCGACCTTCCGGGCCCGGTCGACCAGGCGTGCCGCGGCGCGGACCTCGGTGCCGCGGGCATCGAACACGCATTCGAGCCCGTTGGTGCAGTGGAACCGGTACTTGGCCATCCCTCGCTCCTCCTCGGCCGCCCCGTGCGGCCCGCGTCGTTTGTTCATTATATGTTCTCATTTTCGCAGGATCCAGCCCCGGCGGAGCGTCGCAGGCGCCGCCGGCGGGGCCGGGGCGTCGGAGGTTCGGTTGCGGCCGACGGGATCGGCAGGGAACACCGCGCGCCCTGCGGGCTTACCGGCCCGGACGCTTCACCATCGGACCGGGATACCGCCATGCGCGCCACGCTCCTCGCCCTCCTGCTGGCCGCCGCCCTGGGCACGCCCGGCCGCGCCGCCGAGGCGCCGGCCGAGTCCGACGCCCTCAAGCCGATGGTGAAATCGGACAGCCTCGTGTTCAACGGCATCACCCGATCCCCGGACGGCCGGCTGTTCTCCCCGTTCCAGCGGCAGAGCAAGGACACGGGCCTCGAACTCGGCGAGTGGCGGGACGGCAAGGCGGTTCCGTTCCCCGACGCGGCCTGGAACGCCTGGAAGCTGGGCGACGATCCGGCCAAGGCCTTCGTGGCGGTCAACGCCATCCGGATCGGGCCGGACGGGGACCTCTGGGTGGTCGACAAGGGCGCGCCGGGCATGGGCGCGGCGCCGCTGCCGGGCGGCCCGAAGCTCGTGCAGATCGACCTCGCCACGAACGCCGTGCGCAAGGTCTATCCGCTGCAGGCGGCGACCGGCGAGAAGAGCTTCATCGACGATTTCCGCTTCAACGGCAGCCACATCTACCTGACGGATGCCGGCCAGCCCGGGCTGATCGTCCTCGACCGCGAGACCGGCGGCCTGCGGCGGGTGCTCGACGGCCATTGGTCCACCATCGCGCAGCGCCCGCTCACCGGCCAGGGCCGGGTGCTCCGGGACGACCAGGGCAGGCTGCTCTTCATCCACGCCGACCAGCTGGAGGTCTCGCCGGACGGCAAGACCTTCTACTATCAGGCCTGTCGATAAGCGAGATTTTACTGATCTTTAACGACGTCTCATGCGCCGGCCCTCGGTGCGCCGAGCGCGCCGAGCGCGCCGAGCGCGCCGAGCGCGACGGACGCGGCGCTGGCCTGTTCCCGGAGGCCGAAGCTGGGCTATGGCGGGGCATGCCGCCCGGCCGGGCGGTCCGCGGGACCTTCAGCGATGGCGTACTGGCTGTTCAAATCCGAGCCCGCGACCTGGTCGTGGGACCAGCAGGTCGCGGCCGGTGAGGCCGGCACGTACTGGAACGGCGTGCGCAACCACCTCGCCAAGAAGCAGCTGATGGCCATGCAGGTCGGCGAGCAGGGCTTCTTCTACCACTCGAACGAGGGCAAGGCGGTGGTCGGCATCGTGGCGGTGATCCGCCCCTACTATCCCGATCACACGGACGAGACCGGCCGCTTCGGCATGGTCGACGTCAAGGCCGTGCGGGCGCTGCCCCGCCCTGTGACGCTCGAGGCGATCAAG
>NZ_BACT01000437.1:0-6491 GCF_000333255.1 Methylobacterium sp. B1
ATTTCCAGGCCCTCGAACAGCAATTCGCAATGGCCGCCATGCTCCTCCGGCCCCATGATCGGGATGCGGCGCAGGATCCGCCAGCCGGGCTGGTCCCTGTGGAACAGGAAGGCGGTCAGCCCCTTGCGCGCGTCGTCGGAGGTGCGCGCCATCAGGATGAAGTGCGCGGCCTCCTCGGCGCCGGTGATGTACCACTTGCGGCCGGTGACCACGTAGCGGTCGCCCCGCCGCTCGGCCCGGGTCTGGATCATCCCCGGATCGGAGCCGCCGCCGGGATGCGGCTCGGTCATGGCGAAGGCCGAGCGGACCCGTCCGTCGACGATCGGCGCGAGCCAGCGCGCCTTCTGGTCCGGCGTCGCCACCTTCTCCAGCACCATCATGTTGCCGTCGTCCGGCGCGGCCGCGTTGAACACGACCGGCCCGAAGATCGACCGGTTCATGGCCTCGTAGCAGACCGCCATGCCGACCCTGTCGAGCCCGGCGCCGCCGGTCTCGGGCCGCAGCTGCAGGCACCACAGGCCCTGGTCGCGGGCGAGACCCCGCAGCCGGGCCAGCTCGGTGAGGCTGATGTTGCCGTGGCCGTCATAGGCCGTCGGATCGGCCTCCAGCGGCAGGATGTGCGTGTCCACGAAGGCCGCGATCCGGGCGCGGTAATCCTCGACGCGCGGGGAGATGGTGAAATCCATGAGCCCACCTGCTGTGCCGGCCCAGGCGATAAAAATCGAGCGAGCGCTCGCTTTTTATCGCCTGGATTCGGATCTGGCAACGCGCTAAGGGCGACTGGCAACGGGCCAAGGGACGGGGACCGTCTTCGGCCGTCGCCCCGACCGGCCCGCGCGACGATGGATCGATGAGACCCGCTGACGCTCCCCCGTCCGCCCGTCCGGCCGAATTGCTGGCGAAGGACGCCTACGCGACCGAGGCGATCTGCGCGCGGATCCTGGCGCGGCACCGGGACCGGATCAGCGTCCGGAAGGATCACGTCGCCACCGCCAACCTCGCCCGGATCATCGAGGCGGTGCTGAAGCTGTCGAGCCGGCAGGGCTTCCACGAGACCAGCCTGCGCGACCTCGCCCAGGCCTCGGGCCTCAGCATGGGCGGGCTCTACTCGTACTTCGACAACAAGAACACGCTTCTGGTGATGATCCTCACCGAGGTGGCCGAGACGGCCGAGGCCGTCCTGCGGCAGGCTCCCGCGGGGATCGAGGGGGATCCGGCCGCGCATCTGCGCTGGCTGATCGAGACCCATATCCGCCTGACCGAGGCGATGCAGCCCTGGTTCGTCTTCGCCTTCATGGAGGCGAAGGGGTTTCCGGCCCCCGCCCGGACGATGGCGACGGAGAGCGAGGCCGCCACGGAGCGCATCTTCGCCGAGGTCCTCGCCCGCGGCGTTGCGGCGGGCGTCTTCGCGGTCGCCGACGTCGATCTCACCGCCGCGCTGATCAAGCCGCTCCTGCAGGACTGGTACGTGAAGCGGGCCAAGCACCGGAAGCGCGGCATCCCGATCCAG
The DNA here is from genome assembly GCF_000333255.1 of Methylobacterium sp. B1. Classification (NCBI taxonomy): domain Bacteria; kingdom Pseudomonadati; phylum Pseudomonadota; class Alphaproteobacteria; order Hyphomicrobiales; family Methylobacteriaceae; genus Methylobacterium; species Methylobacterium sp. B1. Next base: position 1,511 of record NZ_BACT01000437.1, read on the forward strand.
TTCTACATCGCCGGCGTCATCGCCTTCGTCGAGAAGGCCATCGCGGCGCCCTGACCGCGTCGGCGCGGCCCACTTCGCGCCGCTGCCGGCCGCCCTCCGCGAACGGACCGCCCGGGCGCCGGGCGTCCCCGGCCGCCGCGCCCTCGCGGCGAGGCGCTAGGAGGCCGAGGCGCGGCCCGACGCCAGCGGCCCGGGCAGCGCCCCAATCAGGACCCGCAGGCCGCCGATGTGGTCGAGGACGGCGTCGGCGGCGTCTGCGTCTTCGGGGCGCCCGTAGCCGTAGCGGGCCAGGATCGCGGCGACGCCCGCCGCGCGGGCCGCCGCGATGTCGTGGTGCATGTCCCCGACCATCACGGCCCGGTCGGGCTCGACCCCCAGCCGGCGCAGGGCCTCCCGGAGCGGCGCGGGATCGGGCTTGCGTTGGGGCAGCGTGTCGCCGCCCACCACCGTGTCGATCAGCGGCGTCAGCCCCACCGCATCCAGGATCAGGCCGGTGGCGCGGGCCGGCTTGTTGGTGACGATCGCCAGCGCGAGGCCCGCCTCCCGGAGCGCGCGGACGGCTTCCGCGGCGCCGGGGAACAGGGCCGTGCCGGTCGCCGCGATCGGCTCGTACACGGCCAGGAAGGCCGGCAGCAGCTCCGCCGCCCGGTCGGCGTCGCCGCCGGAGGCCCGCAGGGCGCGCCGCATCAGCGCCAGGGCGCCATCGCCCACCATCGCCCGCACCGCGGCGGCCGCGACCGGCGGCAGGCCTTCCTGCGCCAGAATCGCGTTGAGGGCCGTCCGGAGATCGGCCAGGCTGTCGACGAGGGTGCCGTCGAGATCGAGGAGAACGGCGTCGAAGCGCGACGGGGCCGCAGGCAAGGGTGTTCTCCGCGTCGAGGGGACCGCCGCCGGACGCCGACGCTTCGGTCTCCGGGACGGGCGGTTCCTAGCGGGTCGCGCGCGGCCGGGCCAGGGAGCGCCGCTCGCAACGGGCGCGACCCGCGATGACGCGGCCATGTCCGGCCCGTGACCGGCCCGTGACGGGCCCCGCGGGTTCGGACGATTGCGAGCGGCCCGGCGGATCGCGCGGCGCATCCGCACGCGGCTGGCGAATCCGGCCTCCTGGGCGATCGCCCCGATGGCAGGCGGGTCACCGCCCGGATCCGCTCGGCCGCCGCGACGCGGATCGTCCCGACGGCCCGGCGCGCCGGGACACGAAGCGTGACCGGACGGTAGGCATCCGCGTCCGGACCCGGCGGCCCGGATGCGGCACCGCCTATCGCGGCCCGGAGCCGGCCGGCGTCTGATCGGTGCAGGTGATGGGCTTGCCGGACCCGTCGGTCCACGTGACCGACCGCCCCTTGCCCCGCAGCTCGTGGGTGGCGTCGGCATAGCGGAACCCCGACCCGCTCAGCTGCACCGGCAGGGTGACGGCGCCGCCGTCGCCCGGCCGGACGATTGCCTGCTCCGGCCCCGCGCCGTTCACGAACGTGACGGCCAGCGTCCGCCCCGTCGGACAGGCGAAGGTCACGTGGATCGTCTCGGGCCGCCCCGGTCCGGCCGCAGCCCCGTGCGGCCCGGCGGCCACGAGCAGGCCGCCCACGAGGATCGCGGGCCGGACGGCACGGGCAGGGATTCTCATCGACCACTCTCCAGACACGTTCCGGCGGCCGCGTGGCGGCCGTCCCGACGATCATCGCCGGGATGCGCCCTGCGGGCAATCGGAGGACTTCCCGGATCACCTGAAAGGCGCGCAACTGAACAATTGTATTGATTTATAATGTTTCATTGTCGCACAGAAACGAAAGCCCAATACAGTAAATAATTCACGATTCGTCCAACGCGACAAGACGGATCACGGTCCAGTCTCGTCCATCACGGTGTGCCGGCCGCGATCGAAGATCGGTCCGGTCGGCGAGCCAAGCGTCCGGGGCTGTTGCGACGGGGCTGTCCAGGACGCGAATCCGGGTCGTGGCTGACCACCGCCCGCGCGCGCCGCTTAAATGGCTCCTTAATGAAAGGAAAATAGTAATGCGAAAATCGCGCAGCTGCAGATCCAATGAACCGCCCGAAACACGCTCTGTCGACACTGATCGCGGCGCTGACCAAATCCCCGCGCGGCCTGACCGCCATCCGTCAGCTCGCGGAACTGCAGAAACAGGTCCCGTCCCTCTACGGACTGCTCTCGGTCAATGCCTGCGCGCTCGCCGCGACGCATTATGCCCTGGCGCCCGCCATCCTGACGCTCGGCATTCCGGCGGTCGTGATCTCGCTGTGCCTGATCCGCGGGGTCCACTGGCTGCGCCTGCGGCCCGAGACGTTGAGCGAGGCGCAGGCGGTCCATCATCTGCGGCGGACCACGGTGCTCACGATCTTCTTCTCGATCGTCTTCGTGGTCTGGGCAATGGTCCTGACCGGGTTCGGCGGCCCCTACGAGCAGGGCCACGCGGCGATCTTCGTGGCCGTCACGGTGATCGCCTGCATCTTCTGCCTGACCCATCTGCCGGTCGCGGCCTTCCTGGTGACCGGCATCGTCATGAGCGTGTTCCTGTTCTGCTGCGTGACGAGCGGGAACAAGGTCTTCCTCGCCATCGCGGCGAACACGGCCTTCGTGACGGTGGTGATGGTCCGGACCCTCAACACCAACTACCGGGCCTTCGTCGACCTCGTGGCGTCCCAGGCCGTGGCGAGCCGGCTCTCCGAGGAGAATGCGCGCCTTGCCCAGACCGACAGCCTGACCGGCCTGCCGAACCGCCGCTACTTCTTCCAGAAGCTCGACGAGGCGATCCGCTCGCCCTCGGAGGCGGGCGCGCCCTTCGCCCTGGCCATCTTCGACCTCGACCGTTTCAAGCCGATCAACGACACCTACGGGCATAATGTCGGCGACCGCGTCCTGGCGGAAGCCGGCCGGCGCCTCGCGGAATTCGCCAGCGCCGACGTGGTGGTGACGCGGCTGGGCGGCGACGAATTCGGCGTGATTCTCCGAGCGTCCGAAGGGGCCGCGGCGGCGCTCGCCTTCTGCGACGGCATCTGCACGGCGCTGCAGCAGCCGACGCGGATCGGCGACATCCGGGTCGTCACGGGCTGCTCGGGCGGCCTCGCCCTCTCCTGCAAGGCCACGCGCGACGCGGACGCCCTGTTCGACCGCGCCGACTACGCGCTCTACCACTCGAAGGAGCAGCGGCGCGGCGCAACGACCCTGTTCTCGCAGGAGCACAAGGACGCCATCCATGCCGAGCAGGCGGTGGAGACGGCCCTGCGGACGGCCGACCTCGCCGCCGAGATGGTCCTGCACTACCAGCCGATCCTCGACACGGAGACGGGGCGGATCGCCTTCGTGGAGGGTCTGGCGCGGTGGACGAGCCCGTCGCTGGGCCAGGTCGGACCGGACCGGTTCATCGCGGCAGCCGAGCGCTGCGGCATGATCCACACGGTCACGCTCCTGCTCCTGCGCAAGGCGCTCGCCGACGGCGCGCGGCTGCCGCCCGAGACCGGCCTGTCCTTCAACCTCTCCGCCCACGATCTCGCCTCGCCGGAGACCGTCCTGGCGATCCTGGCCGCGGTGCAGGGCAGCGGCTTCGACCCGCGCCGGCTGACGCTCGAACTCACCGAGACCGCCCTGATGCGCGACTTCGATCACGCCAAGGCGGCCATCACCGCCCTGCGCAGCCTCGGCATCAAGATCGCGCTCGACGATTTCGGGACGGGCTATTCCAGCCTGGGCTACGTCCACCGCCTGCCGCTGGACAAGATCAAGATCGACCGCAGCTTCATGGTCGACATCAATACGGACCGGGGCTGCAGCCTGATCTCCACGATCCTGGACCTGTGCCGCAACCTCGGTCTCGACGGGATCGTCGAGGGGATCGAGACGCAGGCCCAGCTGGACGTGGCGCGGCGGCACGGCAGCCGCTACGTCCAGGGCTATCACATCGGCCGGCCGATGCCCCTCGCCGCCCTGCTCCAGCGGATGGACCACGACGCCGGCGCGGTGCGTCGCAGGGCCTGAGGGACGGGCGGGCGGCGCGTCGCCATCCGCCGGCACGGCCGCCGTCCGTCGGGCCGCAGCCTCAGGCGGCCACCGGGGCCGCCCCGGGTTCCGGCAGCTGCATGTGGCGGTAGGCGTGCCGGGTGAGGACGCGGCCGCGGGGGGTGCGCTGCACGAAGCCGCGCTGGATGAGATACGGCTCGATGATGTCCTCGATCGCGTCGCGCGGCTCCGACAGGGCCGCCCCGATCGTCTCGATCCCCACGGGGCCGCCCCCGAAGGAGCGCGCGATCAGGCTCAGGTACTTGCGGTCCATCACGTCGAGCCCGGCCGCGTCCACGTCGAGCAGCTGCAGCGCCCGGTCGGCGATCGCCCGCGTCACCGTCTCGGCCTCCGCCACAACGGCGAAGTCCCGCACCCGCCGCAGGAGACGCCCGGCGATCCGCGGCGTGCCCCGCGCCCGCCGGGCGATCTCGTTGGCTCCCTCCGCCGACATCCCCAGGCCCAGGACCCGCGCCCCGCGCGCCACGATCTGCTCCAGCTCGTCGATCTCGTAGAATTCCAGCCGGATCGGGATCCCGAACCGGTCGCGCAGCGGCGTGGTCAGCAGCCCCGCCCGGGTCGTGGCGCCCACCAGCGTGAACTTCGGCAGCTCGATCTTGACCGAGCGCGCCGCCGGGCCCTCGCCGATGATCAGGTCGAGCTGGTAATCCTCCATGGCCGGGTAGAGGATCTCCTCCACCGCCGGGTTGAGCCGGTGGATCTCGTCGATGAACAGGACGTCGCGCTCCTCCAGGTTGGTGAGCTGCGCGGCCAGGTCCCCGGCCTTGGCGATCACCGGGCCGGAGGTCGAGCGGAAGTTCACGCCGAGTTCGCGCGCCACGATCTGGGCGAGCGTCGTCTTGCCCAGACCCGGCGGGCCGACGAACAGCACGTGGTCCAGCGCCTGGCCGGTCTTCCGCGCCGCCTCGATGAACACCTGCATGTTCGCCCGCGCCGCACGCTGCCCGA
>NZ_BACT01000436.1:0-1300 GCF_000333255.1 Methylobacterium sp. B1
AAGGGGCCGTTCGTCGACGGCTACCTCTCAAGAAGGCCGAGGCGGCGCGGGGCTCCTCGCGTTCCGAGGTCATCAAGATCTGGAGCCGCCGCTCCACGATCCTTCCGCAGTTCGTCGGGCTCACCTTCGGTGTGCACAACGGGCAGAAGCACATCCCGGTCTACGTCACCGAGGAGATGGTCGGTCACAAGTTCGGCGAGTTCTCGCCGACCCGCACCTTCCCGGGCCACGCGGCCGACAAGAAGGCGAAGAGGCGCTGAGATGGGCAAGCAAGCCACCCCCCGCGCGCTCCCCGAGAACGAGGCGAAGGCCGTCGCGCGCATGCTGCGCGTCAGCCCGCAGAAGCTCAACCTCGTGGCGCAGATGATCCGCGGCAAGAAGGTCGACACGGCGCTCGCCGAGCTGCAGTTCTCGCGCAAGCGGATCTCCACCGAGGTCAAGAAGTGCCTCGAGAGCGCCATCGCCAACGCCGAGAACAACCACGACCTGGACGTGGACGACCTCGTCGTCTCCCAGGCCTTCGTGGGCAAGGCGCTGGTTCTCAAGCGTTTCCACGCCCGCGCCCGCGGCCGCGGTGCGCGCATCCTGAAGCCCTTCTCGAACCTCACCATCGTGGTTCGCGAAGTCCGCCAGGCCGAAGCGGCCTGAGGAGGATCTGATGGGCCAGAAAGTCAATCCGATCGGTCTCCGGCTCGGCATCAACCGGACCTGGGACTCCCGCTGGTTCGCCAACAAGGGCGACTATGCGAAGCTCATGCACGAGGACGTCGCGATCCGCGCCGCCCTCATGAAGCAGCTCAAGCAGGCGGCGGTCTCCAAGATCGTCATCGAGCGTCCGCACCGGAAGTGCCGCGTCACCATCCACTCGGGCCGTCCGGGCGTGGTGATCGGCAAGAAGGGCGCGGATATCGAGAAGCTGCGCAAGCTCGTCGGCACGATGACCAAGGCCGACGTGACCATCAACATCGTCGAGGTGCGCAAGCCCGAGATCGACGCCACCCTGGTGGCCGACTCGATCGCCCAGCAGCTCGAGCGCCGCGTCGCCTTCCGGCGCGCCATGAAGCGGGCCGTTCAGTCGGCCATGCGTCTCGGCGCCGAGGGCATCCGGATCAACTGCTCGGGTCGTCTCGGCGGCGCCGAGATCGCCCGCCAGGAATGGTACCGCGAGGGCCGGGTCCCGCTGCACACGCTGCGTGCGGACGTGGATTACGGCACGGCCACGGCGTTCACGACCTACGGCACCTGCGGCATCAAGGTGTGGGTGTTCAAGGGCGAGATCCTTGAGCACGATCCGATGGCT
>NZ_BACT01000435.1:0-9337 GCF_000333255.1 Methylobacterium sp. B1
TCCCCCTTCCTTGGTGGCTCCGCTTCCCGGGAGCTTCCGGGCCGCGCGCCGGATGACGCGCAGGTTCCCTCTCCCGAACGGGAGAGTGGGCTCGTCGCGTCCGTCCTCGACGCGGCAGGAAACGCGCGCGGCTCCGGCTACAACTTCGCCTATCTCGACGAGGGCACGAAGCGGATGATCCGCCGCGCCATCCTCAAGGCCATCGCGGTGCCGGGCTACCAGGTGCCCTTCGCCTCCCGCGAGATGCCGATGCCCTACGGCTGGGGCACCGGCGGCGTGCAGGTCACGGCGGCGATCCTCGGGCAATCGGACGTGCTCAAGGTCATCGACCAGGGGGCCGACGACACCACCAACGCGGTCTCGATCCGCCGCTTCTTCGCCAAGACCTCCGGGGTGGCCACCACCACCCGCACGACGGAGGCGACGGTGATCCAGACCCGCCACCGCATCCCCGAGGCGCCGCTCACCGAGGGGCAGATTCTGGTCTATCAGGTGCCGATCCCCGAGCCCCTGCGCTTCCTCGAACCCCGCGAGACCGAGACGCGCCAGCTCCACGCGCTGGCCGAGTACGGCGCCATGCACGTCAAGCTCTACGAGGACATCAGCCGCCACGGGCACATCGCCACCACCTACGCGTACCCGGTGGAGGTCGCCGGCCGCTACGTGATGGACCCGTCGCCGACGCCGAAATTCGACAATCCCAAGATGGACGACTGCCCGGCGCTCCAGCTCTTCGGCGCGGGCCGCGAGCGGCGGATCTACGCGGTGCCCCCCTACACGCGGGTGCGCAGCCTCGATTTCGAGGATCACCCGTTCCGCGTGCAGGAATTCACGCAGCCCTGCGCCCTGTGCGGCGCCCGCGGCCACTACCTCGACGAGGTGGTCACCGACGATTCCGGAGGCCGGATGTTCATCTGCTCCGACACCGACATCTGCGAGACCCGTGTCGCGGAGGCGGCCCGATGAGCGCGCCGCTCCTCTCCGCCCACGGCCTGACCAAGACCTACGGCAACCGGCTCGCCTGCGCGGGCATCGACCTCGACATCACGGAGGGCGAGGTGCTGGCCATCGTGGGCGAGTCCGGCTCGGGCAAGTCGACGCTCCTGTCGCTGCTCGCCGGCGAGCTGGCGCCCGATTCGGGTGAGGTCCGCTACCGGATGCGCGACGGGCAGACCCGCAGCCTCGCCGATCTCGGACCCGCCGCGCTGCGCCGGCTGATGCGCACCGACTGGGGCTTCGTCCGGCAGGACGCCCGCCAGGGCCCTGCGCATGGCGGTCTCGGCCGGCGGCAATGTCGGCGAGCGGCTGATGGGCATGGGCGAGCGCCATTACGGCCGGATCCGCGGCCAGGCGCTGGACTGGCTCGGCCGGGTCGAGATCGAGGCCGGCCGGGTGGACGACCCGCCCAGCCAGTTCTCCGGCGGCATGCGCCAGCGCCTCCAGATCGCCCGCAACCTCGTCACCGGGCCGCGCCTCGTGCTGATGGATGAGCCGACCTCCGGCCTCGACGTCTCGGTCCAGGCCCGGCTCCTCGACCTGATCCGGCGGCTCTCGGCCGAGCTCGGCCTCGCGGTGATCATCGTGACCCACGACCTCGGGGTGGCGCGGCTGCTCTCGCACCGGATCGCCGTGATGCGGGCCGGCCGGGTGATCGAGACCGGCCTCACCGACCGGGTGCTCGACGATCCCGAGCACGCCTACACCCAGCTCCTCGTCGCCTCGGTGCTCGCCGCATGACTGCGCTTCTGACCTTCCAGGACGTCGCCAAGAGCTTCACCCTGCACCTGCGCGGCGGGATCGTCCTGCCGGTGGTGGGCGGCGTGAGCCTCGTGGTCGAGCCCGGCGAGTGCGTGGTGCTCGGCGGCCCCTCGGGGGCGGGCAAGTCCTCGCTCCTGAAGATGGCCTACGGCAATTACCGCTGCGATGCCGGCGCCATCCGGGTCCGCGACGGCGAGGCCATGGTGGACGTCGTCCGGGCCGATCCGCGAGTGGTCCTGGCGCTGCGGGCGCGGGTCATCGCCTACGTGTCGCAGTTCCTGCGGGTGATCCCGCGGGTCCCGGCCCTCGACGTGGTCGAGGCCGCCGGCCGCGAGGGCGGGTTGTCCGAAGAGGCCGCCCGCGCCAGGGCCAAGGACCTCCTCGCCCGGCTCAACCTGCCCGAGCGGCTCTGGGGCCTGCCGCCCGCGACCTTCTCGGGAGGCGAGCAGCAGCGGGTCAACATCGCCCGGGGCCTGATCGCCGACCGGCCGCTCCTGCTCCTCGACGAGCCGACCGCCTCCCTGGACGCGCAGAACCGCGCCGTGGTGGCCGACCTCGTGCGCGAGAAGCTGAAGGCCGGCGCCGGCGTGCTCGGCATCTTCCACGACAGCGAGATGCGCGAGGCTGTGGCGACCCGGGTGGTCGATGTCACCCGCTTCGCGCCGCAAGCCCGGGCAGCCTGAGGAATTCACGATGGACGACTTCATCCTCGAGAACGCGACCCTGGTCCTGCCCGACCGGGTGCAGCGCGGCTGGCTCGCCGTCTCCGACGGGGCGATCATCGAGATCGGCGAGGGCCGGGCGCCCGCGCGCGGCCTCGATTGCGGCGGCGATTACCTGATCCCCGGGCTGATCGAGCTGCACACCGACCATCTGGAGAGCCACTACGCGCCGCGGCCCAAGGTCCGCTGGCATCCGCTCGGCGCGGTGCTCGCCTACGACGCGCAGATCACCGCATCGGGCATCACCACGGTGTTCGATTCGCTCCGCGCCGGCAGCGACCCGGACGGCAGCGGCCTCGGCTCCGAGCTGGAGCAGCTCGCCGGCGCCATCGCCGCCGCGCGGGCCGGCGACCTGTTCCGGGCCGAGCACTTCACGCATCTGCGCTGCGAATTGCCCTCCACGGATGTGCTCGACACGGTGGCAACCTTCACGGCCCGCTACCCGGTGGGGCTGATCTCGCTCATGGACCACACCCCCGGCCAGCGGCAGTTCCGCGACATGGAGAAGTACTACACCTACGCCACGCGCGGCGGCCGTCCCATGGAGGAGATCCGCGCCAACACCGAGCGCAAGATCCGCGACGGTCGGTCGCTGAATGCGAAGAACCGGCCGGCCCTGGTCCAGTTCGCCCGCGAGATGGGGATCCCGCTGGCGAGCCACGACGACACCACCCTGGCGGATGTCGACCTCGCGGTCGGCGAAGGCGTGCGGCTGGCCGAGTTTCCCACCACCCTGGAGGCGGCCGAAGCCGCGCACCGCCAGGGCATCACCGTGATGATGGGCGCGCCGAACCTGATCCGCGGCGGCTCGCATTCCGGCAACGTCGCCGCCCTGGCGCTGGCCGAGGCCGGGCACCTCGACATCCTCTCGTCGGACTACGTGCCGGCGAGCCTCTTGATGGCGGCCTTCCTGCTGCCCGAGCAGGCACCGTCGATCACGCTGCCCGAGGCGCTGGCCACCGTCACGGCGAATCCCGCTCGCGCCACCGGGCTCACCGACCGAGGCGCCCTGGCGCCCGGGCTGCGGGCCGATCTCGTGCGCGTGCAGCGGGCCGAGGGCGTGCCGGTCGTCCGCGAGGTCTGGCGCGCCGGCCGGCGGGTCGCCTGATGCCGGGCTGCCTCGTCCTCGTGGTCGGCCCGAGCGGAGCCGGCAAGGACACGCTGATCCGGCTGGCCCGGGCGGCCCTCGCGGACGATCCGCGCTACGTCTTCCCGCGGCGTCTCGTGACCCGGCCACCCTCGGCGGACGAGGACAACGACGAGATCGACGAGGCTGCCTTCGCGGATGGCTGCGCGGCCGGCCGCTTCACCTTGAGCTGGCGCGCCCATGGCCTCGGCTACGCCCTGCCGGCGGAGGCCGGAAGGTGCGCCGCCGACGGTCAGGTTGTGATCTGCAACGTCTCGCGCCGCGTCGTCGCGGAGGCGCGGAGGACCTGCCCGCGGGTGAGCGTCGTCGAAGTCACCGCGCCGCCCGAGATCCTGGCGCAGCGTATCGCCGCCCGGGGCCGGCCGCAGGACGGCGACCTCGCCGCGCGTCTCGCCCGGGAGGGCGACGTCGTCGCGGATCTGACGATCCTCAACACCGGCTCCCCGGGCGACGCCGCGTCGCGGCTCGTCGCGCATCTGCGCGCCTGCTGACGGGACATCGTCGTCCCACGCCGGGTGCGACGGCCGGGTCGCGCCGGCCGATGCACCGATCGCGCCGGAGCAACGAAAAAGGGCGGGTGCCGATGTCGGCACCCGCCCATGTTGGTCTCGGCCGGGGAAGCCCCGGCGCCGCCGGTCTCAGAGGCCGCCGAACTTGTAGTTGAAGCCGGCGCGAACGATGCTGCCCTCGGTGCGGAAGCGCGAGATGTACGCGCCGTTGCCGACACCCGGGACCGCGCCGACGAGCACGTTCTGGCTGCCGAGGTCGTAGTGCAGGTACTCGGCCTTCACCGTGATGGCGTCGTACTTGATGCCGATGTAGCGGCCGAGCGCGAAGGTGTTCAGGAAGCTGTCGGTGGGCAGGGCGAACTCGATGCCGCCGCCGTAGGCGTAGCCGACCTTGAAGTCGTCGTAGCGGCCGGCGAACTGCAGGCGGCCGCCCGGGGTGTAGAAGTTGGCGTCGTGGAACACGTTGCCGTAGGCGAGGCCGCCCATCCCGTAGACCAGGACGCGGTCGAAGGCGTAGCCGACGCGGCCCGTGAGGGTGCCGAGCCAGTCGAGGCTCTGGCGGAACTGGCTGATGTTCGGCGGGCCGCCGGCGACGTTGCCGGTGCCGAGGACGACGCGGTTCTTGGTGATGTCGGTCCAGTCGATGCTGTTGGCGAGACCGACGACGATGCCGGAGCCCGGCGTGAACTGGTAGTTGTAGCCGGCGGTGCCGCCGATGTTGGCGAAGCCGTCCTGCGTGGTCGAGGTCAGGAAGGGACGGCGGCCGAGGGCCACATTGGTGGCGTTGCCCGGCTGGACGCCGACCGTGGTGATGCGCTCACGATCCGTGAAGGTGTAGGCGGACTCGAGACCGGCGTAGAAGCCCGTCCAGGTGAAGACCGGCACCGGCGTGAAGACCGGCGGCGGCGCGGCCCGGCGCGGCAGGTCGGCGGCCGAAGCGGCCGTCGTGACCAGCGCCGTCGCGGCGGTGGCGAGGAGGAACTTCTTCATCATGGCGGGGGGTCCGAGGTGATGCGTTGTTGTCCCCACTTAAGCTCGGCCGCACGGATCCCGCTATGCCCGCGAAGCCACACTGTGGCGCGAAAGCGGCGTGGATACTGCCTGTGATTGATGTTTCGGCGTTCAAGACTCATGGCCGCGGCTTGACAGCAGAGCCGGTCGTCGGGCGCCCGCGCGCCGCGGAGCTTGATCCCTGGCGGCCGACCCTCTAAGCGGACCGCGTTTTTCGCCCCTGTCCGAGCTTCGGGGCGGCTGACCAGGATTCGGGGCCCTTGTGTGGTCCCCGCCGCAGGAATGGGAATCATGGGCAAGGAAAAGTTCTCCCGCACCAAGCCGCACTGCAACATTGGCACGATTGGTCACGTTGACCACGGCAAGACGTCGTTGACGGCGGCGATCACGAAGGTTCTGGCGGAGACGGGCGGGGCGACGTTCACGGCCTACGACCAGATCGACAAGGCTCCGGAGGAGAAGGCGCGCGGGATCACGATCTCGACGGCGCACGTGGAGTACGAGACGCAGAACCGTCACTACGCGCACGTGGATTGCCCCGGGCACGCCGACTACGTGAAGAACATGATCACGGGCGCGGCGCAGATGGACGGCGCGATCCTGGTGGTTTCGGCGGCCGACGGCCCGATGCCGCAGACCCGCGAGCACATCCTTCTGGCGCGCCAGGTCGGCGTTCCGGCGCTGGTGGTGTTCCTCAACAAGGTCGACATGGTTGACGACGAGGAGCTCCTGGAGCTGGTCGAGCTGGAGGTGCGCGAGCTCCTGTCGAAGTACGACTTCCCCGGCGACGACATCCCGATCACCAAGGGCTCTGCGCTGATGGCGCTTGAGGACAAGGAGCCGAAGATCGGCAAGGAGGCGGTGCTGGCGCTGATGGCGACGGTGGATGCCTACATCCCGCAGCCGGAGCGTCCGATCGACCTGCCGTTCCTGATGCCGATCGAGGACGTGTTCTCGATCTCGGGCCGCGGCACGGTGGTGACGGGACGCGTCGAGCGCGGCATCGTCAAGGTCGGCGAGACGGTGGAGATCGTCGGCATCCGCGACACGCAGACCACGACGGTCACGGGCGTGGAGATGTTCCGCAAGCTGCTCGACCAGGGCCAGGCGGGCGACAACGTCGGCGTGCTGCTGCGCGGCACGAAGCGCGAGGACGTGGAGCGCGGCCAGGTCGTGTGCAAGCCGGGTTCGGTGAAGCCGCACGCCAAGTTCAAGGCCGAGGCCTACATCCTGACCAAGGAAGAGGGCGGCCGCCACACGCCGTTCTTCACCAACTACCGGCCGCAGTTCTACTTCCGCACCACCGACGTGACCGGGATCGTGACGCTGCCCGAGGGCACCGAGATGGTGATGCCGGGCGACAACGTGACCATGGACGTGGCGCTGATCGTGCCGGTGGCCATGGAGGAGAAGCTGCGCTTCGCCATCCGCGAGGGCGGCCGCACCGTCGGTGCCGGCGTCGTCGCCGCCATCAACGATTGAGCTCGAGCAAGCATCCTTAGCAGGGCGCGGCGGGGTCAAGGCCCCGCACACCCCGCCGTCCCTCTCAAGGTTCCAGGATCATGAACGGTCAGAACATCCGTATTCGCCTGAAGGCGTTCGATCACCGCATCCTCGATGCGTCGACCAAGGAGATCGTCTCCACGGCCCGGCGCACCGGCGCGACCATCCGGGGTCCGATCCCGCTCCCGACGCATATCGAGAAGTTCACCGTGAACCGCTCGCCGCACATCGACAAGAAGTCGCGCGAGCAGTTCGAGATGCGCACGCACAAGCGTGTGCTCGATATCGTCGATCCGACGCCGCAGACCGTGGACGCGCTGATGAAGCTCGACCTCGCCGCTGGCGTGGACGTGGAGATCAAGCTCTGAGTCCGCTGAGGACTTAGAGCTTACCGTTTCATCGCGCGAGGGAGAGAACCTATGCGCTCAGGCGTCATCGCACAGAAGGTCGGCATGACCCGCGTCTTTACGGACGCGGGGGAGCATGTCCCCGTCACGGTGCTCAAGATCGACCAGTGCCAGGTGGTTGCCCACCGCACCGTCGAGAAGAACGGCTACGTTGCGCTGCAGGTCGGCGTCGGCAAGGCCAAGGTCAAGAACGTCTCGGCCGCCGAGCGGGGCCGCTTCGCGGTCGCGAAGGTCGAGCCGAAGAAGAAGCTCGCCGAGTTCCGCGTATCCGAGGACGCGCTGATCCCGGTCGGCGCCGAGATCACCGCGGACCACTTCATCCCCGGCCAGTTCGTGGATGTCACCGGCACCACGACCGGTAAGGGCTTCGCCGGCGGTATCAAGCGCTGGAACTTCGGCGGTCTGCGCGCCACCCACGGCGTGTCGATCTCGCACCGCTCGATCGGTTCGACCGGTGGTCGTCAGGATCCCGGCAAGACCTTCAAGAACAAGAAGATGCCGGGTCACCTCGGCGTCGAGCGGGTCACGACCCAGAACCTGCGCGTCGTGCGCACCGATCCCGAGCGTGGCCTCATCCTCGTAGAGGGTGCGGTTCCGGGCGTGGCCGGCGGCTGGATCCAGATCCGCGACGCGGTGAAGCGCAAGCTCCCCGCCGACGTTCCGCTGCCGGGCAAGTTCCGTGAGAACGGCGCGTCCGCCCCGGCTCCCGAGGCCGCTGCGGCTGAGGAGACCGCGTGATGAAGCTCGATATCAAAACCCTCGACGGTGCCGGTGCCGGCTCGGTCGAGCTCAACGAAGAGATCTTCGGGCTCGAGCCGCGCGCCGACCTGCTGCAGCGCATGGTCCGCTGGCAGCTCGCCAAGCGGCGCGCCGGTACCCATGCCGTGCAGAACCGCTCGGACGTGAACCGGACCCGCAAGAAGCTGTACAAGCAGAAGGGCACCGGCAACGCCCGTCACGGCGCGGCCTCGGCGCCGCAGTTCCGCGGCGGCGGCCGGGCCTTCGGCCCCGTGCCGCGTGACCACAGCCACGACCTGCCCAAGAAGGTCCGTGCGCTGGCTCTGCGTCATGCCCTGTCGGCCAAGGCCAAGGCCTCGACCCTGATCGTCGTCGACGACATCAAGATCGAGGATCACAAGACCAAGGGTCTCGTCGAGCGCTTCGGCAAGATGGGCCTCTCGAACGCGCTGATCATCGGCGGGGCCGAGGTCGACGTGAATTTCGGCCGGGCCGCCCGCGCCATCCCGCAGATCGACGTGCTGCCCGTGCAGGGCATCAACGTCTACGACATCCTGCGCCGCGACACGCTCGTCCTGACGAAGGCCGCCGTCGACGCGCTGGAGGAGCGTTTCAAATGAGTGCCGATCCGCGCCACTACGACATCGTCGTCTCCCCGGTCATCACCGAGAAGGCGACGAACCTGACCGAGCAGAACAAGGTCGTGTTCCGGGTCGCCCCCAAGGCGACCAAGCCTCAGATCAAGGAGGCCGTGGAGAAGCTGTTCGACGTCAAGGTCACGGCCGTGAACACCCTTGTCACCAAGGGAAAGAAGAAGATTTTCCGCGGCCTCCGCGGACAGCGCTCCGACGTGAAGAAGGCGATCGTGACCCTGGCCGAGGGCCACACGATCGACGTCACGACCGGGCTCTGAGGACGGGTTTTAGGGATCCAAGCCGATGGCCTTGAAGACATTCAAACCGGTCACGCCGAGCCTGCGCCAGCTCGTGCTCGTCGACCGCCGTGAGCTCTACAAGGGCAAGCCGGTGAAGGCGCTGACGGAGGGCAAGTCGTCCTCCGGCGGCCGGAACAACCTCGGCCGCATTACCGTCCGCTTCCGCGGCGGCGGCCACAAGCGCGTGCTGCGCAACGTCGACTTCAAGCGGCGCGAGCAGCTCGGCGTCGCCGCAACCGTGGAGCGGATCGAGTACGATCCGAACCGCACGGCGTTCATCGCGCTGATCAACTTCCCCGACGGGAAGCAGAGCTACATCCTGGCCCCGCAGCGTCTGCAGCCGGGCGACAAGGTGGTGGCCGGCGAGAGCGTCGACATCAAGCCGGGCAACGCTGCTCCGGTCGGCTCGATGCCGGTGGGCACGATCGTCCACAATGTCGAGCTGAAGATCGGCAAGGGCGGCGCGATCGCCCGCTCGGCCGGCAACTACGCGCAGATCGTGGGCCGCGACCAGGGTTACGTGACCCTGCGCCTGAACTCCGGCGAGCAGCGCCTGGTCCATGGCCAGTGCTTCGCCAGCGTCGGCGCGGTCTCGAACCCGGACCACA
>NZ_BACT01000434.1:0-1758 GCF_000333255.1 Methylobacterium sp. B1
CTGCTCCTGCGCATCCATCCTGTCATCCAAACTTCATTTGTGCGGCGCACGCCAGTTGTCTATACACCTATACAACCGAGCGACGGAGGGATTCGCGATGACGACGAGCCCGAGACATCCGGCATCCGAGGGGGAGATCGGGGCGCGCCAGGCCGTGATGGCGCTCTGTGCCGAGGCGAGCCGCACGGACCTGGAGGCGGCCCTGTCGGTCCTCGACACCCCGGCCGCCGCGGATCTCCGGCCGCCGGAGACGGGGCTCGTGATGGCCTCAGGCCGGATCGGCGGCGACGGGCGCCCGTTCAACCTCGGCGAGGTCAGCGTGACCCGGGCCGCCATCCGCCTCGCGGACGGTCCGGCCGGCTTCGCCTACCATCTCGGCCGCGACCGCACGAAGGCGCGGCTCGCCGCGATCCTCGACGCCCTTTGGCAGGACCCGGACCGGCGCGCCCGGGTCGAGGCCGCCCTGGCGCCCGCCGCCCGGCGGCTCGCGGCGGACCGGCAACAGGCGGCCCGGCGCACGGCGGCCACCCGGGTCGACTTCCTGACCCTCGCCCGCGGAGACGATTGAGCATGCTCGCCCCCGGCTTCGCCGATCCGGTCCACGACGCGCAGGGCACCTTCCGCGCCGTGATGGACGCCCTCGCCCGCCCCGGGCTCGTCCGGCCGCTCGCCCCGTTCCTTGCGCCGTTCCTCGCGCCGCCCGCGCCGCTCACGCCGGAACTGGCCGCCGTCGCACTGGCGCTCACCGACGCCGACACGCCGGTCTGGCTGGATCCGGCCCTCGCCGAAGCCGCGGACGTCGCGGCTTACCTGCGCTTTCACACCGGCGCGCCGCTCACCGACGATCCGGCCCGGGCCGCCTTCGCGCTGGTCCGCGAGTCTCGACGCTGCCCGCCGCTGGGCCGGTTCGCCCTCGGCACGCCGGCCTACCCCGACACCTCCACCACCCTGGTGCTCGCCCTCGACACGATCACGGACGGGCAGGGGCTGAGCCTCTCCGGCCCGGGCGTCCGGGGCACGGTCCGGGTCGCGCCGGGACCTCTGCCGGACGGCTTCGCGGCGCAATGCGCCGAGAACCGCGCCGACTTTCCGCTGGGCGTCGACCTGATCCTCACCGCGCCCGGCCGCGTGGCCGGTCTGCCGCGCTCCACGACGGTCACGGAGGCCTGACCCATGTACGTGGCCGTGAAGGGCGGCGAGGCCGCCATCGACAACGCCCATCGGCTCCTCGCCGAGGCCCGCCGGGGCGACCCCGCCGTTCCGGAACTCTCCGTGGCGCAGATCCGCGAGCAGATGGCGCTGCTCGTCGACCGGGTGATGACCGAGGGCTCGCTCTACGATCCGGACCTCGCGGCCCTGGCGCTCAAGCAGGCGCGCGGCGACGTGGTCGAGGCGGTGTTCCTGGTCCGCGCCTACCGGACCACGCTGCCCCGCTTCGGTGCCTCCGCGCCGGTCGATACCGGCACCATGGCGGTCGAGCGCCGGGTCTCCGCGACCTTCAAGGACCTGCCCGGCGGGCAGGTGCTCGGGCCGACCTTCGACTACACCCACCGGCTCGTCGACTTCGCGCTCGCGGCGGATACCGCCTCCGAGCCCGCCGCCGAGGCCGAGCCGCGCGCCGATGCCGGAATCTGCCCGCGGGTCACCGACCTGCTGGCCCAGGACGGGCTGATCGAGGCCTCGCCGCCGGACGACGGCGCCCCCGTGGGCGACCTCACCCGCGAGCCCGTGGACTCTAGAGGTCCCCGGGACCGAGCT
>NZ_BACT01000433.1:0-1661 GCF_000333255.1 Methylobacterium sp. B1
CCGTCGGTGTGGATCGAGCCGTATTTGAGCTGGCTGCGCCGCATGATCGTGGTCAGACGCGGGCAGGAGACGAGGTCGATGCCGAACTTCTCCCCGAGGATCTTGGAGAAGGCGTCGCTCTCCAGCTCGTCGATCAGCGCCTTGAACCGGCCCTTCAGGGCGACCTCGTCGACCGTGAGGTAGCCGGGCTTGGCGATCTCGGGGAAGTCGCGGCGGATGTCGTCGATCGCGTCGGGCTTCAGGACGTTGCTGCCGAGCGTGTAGGCGTAGGGCTCGTGGGAAACGGGCGCGGCGCGCACGGCGGAGATGTCGAGGATCGAGAGAGCGGACATCGCTGGGTCCCTTGACTCCGGCGCCGGTCGGCCGGCACGCCGGGCGCCGGAGACGCGTGCCGGAGGGCCGGTCGAGCCATCGTGCCCGGGTCGCCGCGCAGGCGTCCACGATCACAAATCTAAAGCGGCTTTCGGCAATCCCGGAATCTCCTAATCCGCCGATTGCGGCGGTCCGACGGCGAAAGCGGCCCGGTGGCGCATTCCGGTGACAGTCTCGGGCGGTCCGCTTGTGCAGGATGGTGCCAGACCCGCGGGCTTTCTTCCCGGGTGCGTACCGGAACCCGTTCCCGATGAGGCCGTGGGCCCTCGCCTTGCTGTTCAGCCACCTCGCCGTCGTTGCGGTCGGGTTGGAGGCCCGTGCGCAGTCGCGGCCGCCCCGCGGCTCGATGACGGCCCGCATGACCTGCTCCGAGGCCATGGCCCTGGTGAGGAACGAGGGCGACGTCGTCATCGCCGCCGGGTCGGCCCCGGAGCGTTTCGTGAGCAATCCCGGCCAATGCAGCGCCTCCGAGATCGCCGAGCTGCGCTTCGCCCCCACGCGCGACAACCCGCAATGCCCGATCGGCTATCATTGCCGCGAGCCGGGCTTCGAGGAATGGAACTGGTAGCCGCGCCGACCGCGTAAATCGCCGCACCGTCGGAACGTGACCAAAGTTTCACGCGACAGCCCGGGGCAAGTGCCACTATCTGGCCATCAGCCGGGGTCAAGGCCGCCGGCGGCGTCCCCAGTGGGCGCGCACGGATGGGGGATCGACGCGTGGCAGCACTCAGGACCGGACTGGGAATCCAGGCCGTGCTCACGGCTCTGGCCGCGCTGATCCTGCTGGCATTTCCCGGTATTCCGAGCCCGCCGCTCTATGTCTCGCTCGCCGGCTTCGCCATGGCGGGCATCCTGATCGCCGCGAACGGCATCTCGGCCTATCTGAAGGTCTTCGTCTCGGTTTACGGCGTCGGCTACCTGCTGCTGGCCGGATCGAAGACGATCGCCGCCATGGGCCTGCTGCCGCCGGTGATCGCGGCGCTTCTGCCGCCCGCCTTCGCCGCCACCGGTGCGGTGGTCTTCGCCGCCATCGTGCTCGGCATCTCGCATCTCGAGCCGATCCGGGCGATCACCAACATCGCCGACCCGTATTTCGCCAACCGCGACAAGCCCACCAAGGAGATCGGCCTGTTCCGGTGGTTCGGCACCACGGAGGGCCGGATCGGCCGCAACCTCGTGGCCCTGTCGATCTTTGTGAACTTCGCCGACGTTGCGCTGACGTTGCGGTTCAACTTCTTCTACCGCGACATCTACAACTCGCTTCAGGAATACGACGCGAACGCCTTCTG
>NZ_BACT01000432.1:0-9743 GCF_000333255.1 Methylobacterium sp. B1
CGTCGGGATGGCGCTGAAGCGATGACCAACACCGTGCGGATCCAGGGCCTGGTCATGGCCTTCGAGGATGTATTCCTGGCCCTGACGGTCCTGTTCCTGGCGATGGCCTGCGCCGTTCCCATGATCCGGCGGCCCCAGGCCGGTGCGGGCGGCGGGGCCGGCCACTGACGGGCTGCCCCGATCCCGGGCGGTCGGCGGGTGCGGAATCGGACCGCGCGTGCGACCTTCCGCAGCCGCCCCGCAGGATTGCGTTGGCGGTCGGCCCCGCCGATCTGCTAGACAGGGCGGATGGCCGGCCCGAGAAGCCGGCGCCGAGACGGCCAGGATACGGCGTATGGACTTCCTCAACGCGATGGGCGGAACCGCCGGCGGCTTCTTCGGCGCAGTGATTCCGTTCCTATTCGTGCTCACCGTCGTGGTGTTCGTGCACGAGATGGGCCACTTCCTGGTCGGGCGCTGGTGCGGGGTCGGGGTTCACGCCTTCTCGCTCGGCTTCGGCCCCGAGCTGTTCGGCTTCAACGACCGCCGCGGCACCCGCTGGAAGCTCTGCGCCATCCCCCTCGGCGGCTACGTGAAGTTCCACGGCGACGTGAACGGCGCCAGCATGCCCGATCCCGAGGCCGTCGCCCGGATGAGCCCGCAGGAGCGGGCGATCAGCTTCCCGACCCAGCCCGTGTCCAAGCGCGCGGCGATCGTCGCCGCCGGCCCTGTGGCGAACTTCATCCTGGCGATCCTGCTCTTCGCCGGCGCGATCTGGCTGGGCGGCCGCTACGAGCTGCCCGCCCGGGTCTCGTCGGTGGAGCCGAACAGCGTCGCCGCCCAGGCCGGCTTCCAGCCCGGCGACGTGATCACCGCCATCGACGGCGAGAAGATCGGCGACTTCAACGCCATGTACCGCACGGTGACCGGCAGCGCCGGGACGCCGCTGACCTTCACGGTGGAGCGCAACGACCAGCCCATCACGATCCAGGCGACGCCCGCCACCTTCGAGGAGAAGACGCCGTTCGGCCGCCACCGGATCGGCCGGCTCGGCATCCGGTCGCCCGCGGGCTCGGAGGCCCGCCTCGTGACTTATGGGGCGCTCGATTCGCTCAATCTCGGCGTGAAGGAGACTTACTTCGTCGTCGAGCGCACCTTCTCGTATCTCGGCAAGCTCGTCACCGGCCGGGAATCCGCCGACCAGCTCTCGGGTCCGATCGGCATCGCCCGCGTCTCCGGCGAGGTCGCCAAGACCGGCGGCGTCGGCGGTCTGGTCGGGCTCATCGCGCTGCTCTCCGTCTCGATCGGCCTGCTCAACCTGTTCCCCGTGCCGTTGCTCGATGGCGGACACCTGCTGTTCTACGCCTTCGAGGTGGTGCGCGGCCGTCCGCTCAGCGAGCGGGCCCAGGAGATCGGATTTCGTATCGGTCTCGCCCTGGTGCTGATGCTGATGCTGTTCGCCGCCTGGAACGACATCCTCAATCTCGGCGCCTCCTGGCGGAACACCTGATTGGGGGCCGGCGGGATCCTGTGATTCCGCCGGATCTCCACCGGAAAGGCTGCCCCAATCCCGCCGCGGTCTCGCCCGGACGCCGCCCGGATGGCACCGCTCCGACGGGGTGAAACCGGGTTAAGATCCTGTTCACGGGATCGCGATCGGGTCTGAAAACCACCGACAGTCCAGACATTTACGTGGCGTTCACCACGATCTGCGGTTTGTCTTCATGCTGACCGCACCGTTAAGTGGCGCGAAGGCCACGACCCCCCAAAATCCCCTGACGATGGCCTCCCGCGCGTTTGCTTGGCTGGGGAATCCCGGTAAGAGCTACGCTTGGACCGAAGCCACGCTTGGACCAGGTGACGGGACGGCCGATCAACGGTCGCCTGTGACGGGCTAACCCCCGCGACCAGAACAGAAACGGGCGATTGCATGATGTCGTTGACGGGGAAGCCCCGACGTAAGTCGGTGCGGAAAACCATCGTCCTAGTCACTGCGGGTCTTGGCGTTGTCCTGAGCGGGGCCGCCCAGGCGCAGCAGATCGTCGTCCAGGGCAACCAGCGCGTCGATGCTGACACGATCCGGTCCTACGTGACCGGGACGGCGTCCGGCTCCGCCGAGGAGGCCCGCCGCAACCTGCTCGCGAGCGGGATGTTCTCCGACGTGAAGGTCGCCCAGTCGGGTGGCCGCACGGTGGTGACGGTCCGCGAGAACAACCTGATCAACCGCGTTGTCTTCGAGGGCAACAAGAAGGTCGAGAAGGCGACCCTTGAGGGGATCGTCGAGGCCAAGGCCCGCGGCCCGTACAGCGAGGCGATCATCAACGCCGACCTCGCGCGCATCCGCGACGTCTACAAGCGCTTCGGGCGCGGCACCGCCAAGGTGACCTACCGGACGGTCGACCTGCCCAACGGCCGCGTCGACGTGATCTACCAGATCGACGAGGGCGATAAGACCGGCATCCTCTCGATCAACTTCGTCGGCAACAACGCCTACTCGGAGCGGACGCTGAAGGGGCTGATGAGCTCCTCGGAGATGAACTTCCTGTCGTTCATCAAGACCTCCGACGTCTACGATCCCGACCGCATCACCAACGACCTCGACCAGGTCCGCCGCTACTACCTGAAGAACGGCTACGCCGACTTCCAGGTGGTCAGCGCCGACGCGCGCTACGTCGAGGGCGACAAGTCCGGCTACGTCATCACCATCACGGTGAACGAGGGCGAGCAGTACAAGGTCGGCGCGGTCCAGGTGGATTCGCGTCTGCCGGGCCTCGACACCACGAAGCTCGACACCGACATCGCCACCTCAGTGGGCGACATCTACAACGCCGACGACGTCGAGAAGACGCTCAACAACGTCACCCGCGAGGTCAACCGCGCCGGCTACCCCTTCGCGCAGGTCCGCCCGACCGGGCAGCGCGATCCGGCCAGCCATCAGGTCTCCCTGGGCTTCGTGGTCGAAGACGGCCCGCACGTCTACGTCGAGCGCATCAACATCCGCGGCAACACCCGGACCCGCGACTACGTCATCCGTCGCGAACTCGATATCGCCGAGGGCGACGCCTACAACCGCGTGCTGACCGACCGCGCCGAGCGGCGCCTGAATGGTCTCGGCTTCTTCAAGAAGGTCCGCTTTTCCAACGAGCCGGGCTCGGCCCCGGACCGCGTGGTCATCAACATCGACGTTGAGGATCAGCCCACGGGTTCGTTCTCGGTGGCGGGCGGCTACTCCACCCAGGACGGCATCATCGGCGAGGTCTCGGTCTCCGAGTCGAACTTCCTCGGCCGCGGCCAGTACGTCCGCTTGGCCGGTACGGGTGGCCAGTACTCGCGCGGCGTCGACTTCTCGTTCACCGAGCCGTACTTCCTCGGCTACCGGCTGGCAGCGGGCTTCGACGCCTTCTACAAGTACTCCGACCTGACCCGGTACTCGCGCTACGAGACCACGGTGTATGGCGGCCAGCTCCGCCTCGGCCTGCCGATCACCGAGGAGTTCGGCATCACGCTGCGCTACTCGCTGTACAACACCGAGCTGAAGGTCCCGAACACCCTCAAGCGGCCGTACAACGACTGCTCGATCCCGATCCCGGGCTACACCGCCACCTACGCGGCGGGCACGATCGACCCGAATACGGGCCGGAACATCGGCGGCCAGGCGATCTACCCGAACTGCGCGTATGACGGCGAAGCCTCGATCGCCATCAAGGGTTCGCAGGGCAACACGCTGACCTCGCTGGCCGGCCTGACGCTCGCCTACTCGACCCTCGACGTGATCGGCGCGCCCCGCAACGGCCTCTACGCCGAGCTGAAGCCCGACGTCGCCGGCCTGGGTGGCGACTCCAAGTTCTTCCGCGTGACGGCCGATGCGCGGTACTACAAGGAGATCTTCGAGGACGTCGTCGGCTTCATCCGCTTCCAGGGGGGCCACATCTCGTCGCTCAACAACGACCCGCTGCGGGTGACCGACCAGTTCTTCCTCGGCCCGTCGCTGGTCCGCGGCTTCGCACCGAACGGCATCGGTCCGCGCGACGTCGGCATCGCCGATGCCCGCTCGAACGCGATCGGCGGTTCGACCTACGTCGGCGGTACCCTCGAAGTTCAATTCCCGCTGCCCCTCATTCCGCGGGATCTGGGCCTGAAGGGCGCGCTCTTCGCCGATGCCGGCACGCTGTTCGGTTATCACGGCCAGCGGAACTTCAACGTGAACGGCGACGCCTTCATCAACGGCATCTCGCCGACGACCGGGAAGTGCAACTTCAACGCCTTCACGATCGGCGTGGAGCCGGAATGCGTGAACGTTCGCGACACGGCGGCGATCCGTTCCTCGATCGGCGCGTCCATCCTGTGGAACTCGCCGCTCGGCCCGATCCGGTTCGACTACGCCTACGCTCTGTCGAAGGATGAGGGTCAGAAGGTGTTCGTCCCGATCCTCGGCAAGTTCGGCCATATCGGCGCGGATCAGGTCCAGGCGTTCCGCTTCTCCGGCGGCTCGCGCTTCTGATAAAAATCGCGCGCGCCGGCCGGATTGTCCCGGCCGGCGCGTTATTGAGCATGTCAGATCCCATCTTCTTCACCGCCGCCGCCGATGGCCTCACCCTGGCCGAGATCGCGGCAGCCGCCGGCGCCAGCCTCCCCGACGGAGCGGATCCGGAACGCCGGTTCAGCGGCGCGGCCTCCCTGGAGAGTGCCGGTCCGGAGCACCTCGCCTACATGGACAATGCCCGCTACGGCGACGCGCTCGCCGCGACGCGGGCGGGGGTGTGTCTGGTCTCCCCCCGGTTCGCGGCACGTTGTCCCGCGACCACCGTCGCCCTCGTCAGCCGCGATCCCTACCGCGCCTATGCGGCCTTGCTCGGCCGTCTGCATCCCGATGCCCTGCGTCCCGGCTCCCAGTTCACCGTCCGCGGCGTCGCGTCCGGCGCCCATGTCCATCCGGAAGCCCGGCTCGAGGACGGCGTCACGGTCGATCCCGGCGCGGTCGTCGGGCCGGGTGCCGAGATCGGCGCAGGAACGGTGATCGGGCCGAATGCCGTGATCGGTCCCGGCGTCCGCATCGGGCGGGACTGTGCGATCGGCGCCGGCACCACGCTCAGCCACGCCCTGCTCGGGAACCGGGTGATCATCCACCCGGGTGCGCGCCTCGGCCAGGACGGATTCGGCTTCGCCATGGGCGCCAGCCACCTCAAGGTTCCGCAAGTCGGGCGGGTGATCGTTCAGGACGATGTCGAGATCGGCGCCAACACCACGATCGACCGGGGCGCCTCGCGCGACACGGTGATCGGGGAGGGGACCAAGATCGATAATCTCGTGCAGATTGCCCACAACGTCGTGATCGGGCGGCACTGCGTCATCGTGTCGGGCGTCGGCATCTCGGGCTCGACCACCCTGGAGGATTACGTCGTCCTCGGCGGGCAGGTCGGCGTCGTCGGCCACCTGCGCATCGGCCGCGGTGCGCAGATCGCCGGCTCGTCCAACGTCAACCGCGACGTGCCGCCGGGCAGCCGCTGGGGCGGAACGCCCGCCAAGCCGGTCCGGGCCTGGTTCCGGGAGTTGACGACGCTGGCCCGCCTCGCCGAGCGCGGCGGCAAGGACCTGAGCGGCGAGGACACCTGACCGGGAAGGCCTTGCGCTTCCGGCGATTTCTTCCGAAGAGGGCGTTCGGCCCGCCAAGAGCGGCCGGATTGCAAGCCGCCCCGGGCGGCAAGTCGAGGTGCGGATTTCGATGAGTGAGGCGGCGCGCGAGACCGGCACCGAGCTGGGCATAGCCGATATCCAGACGTTGCTGGAATTGCTGCCACACCGTTACCCGTTCCTGATGGTGGATCGCATCGTCGAGATCGACCGGGACGAGTCCTGTGTCGGGATCAAGAACGTCACGGCGAACGAGCCGCAGTTCATGGGACACTTCCCGGACATGCCGGTCTTCCCGGGCGTGCTCCTGATCGAGGGCATGGCGCAGACGGCAGGCGCGATCTGCTGCCGCCACATCCGGGCGGACGGACGGAACACCAAGCAGGTGTTCTTCATGACCATCGACAAGTGCAAGTTCCGCAAGCCCGTCACCCCCGGCGACCAGGTGCGCTTCCACATGACGAAGCTGAATCAGCGCCGGACCATGTGGTGGTTCCGCGGCGAGGCCCGGGTCGACGGCAACCTCGTCGCCGAGGCCGAGATCAGCGCCATGCTGGTGACGGAGTGACCGCGCCGTTCATCCATGCGAGCGCCGTGATCGAGTCCGGCGCCCGGATCGGCGACGGGGCCCGGATCGGCCCCTTCTGCCATGTCGGCCCCGAGGTCGTGCTCGGGCCGGATTGCGAACTCATCAGTCACGTCGTCCTGGCGGGCCGCACCACGATCGGCCCCCGCACCCGGATCTTCCCCTTCGCGTCGATCGGCCACCAGCCGCAGGACCTGAAGTACCGGGGCGAGGCCTCGACCCTGACGATCGGCGCCGATTGCCTGATCCGCGAGGGCGTCACGATGAACCCGGGCACCAGCGGCGGCGGCCTGGAGACCGTGGTCGGCGATCACTGCACCTTCCTGGCGAATTCGCATGTCGGCCACGACTGCCGGGTGGGCGCGCATGTGATCTTCTCCAACAACGTGATGCTGGCGGGCCATTGCAGCGTCGGCGACTACGCGATCCTGGGTGGCGGCGCCGCCGTGATCCAGTTCGCGCGCGTCGGTGCGCACGCCTTCGTGGGCGGCCTGTCGGGCCTGGAGAACGACTGCATCCCGTACGGTATGGTGCTCGGCAACCGGGCCTACCTGTCGGGACTCAACATCATCGGGCTGCAGCGCCGCGGCTTCGCCCGCGACGACATCCACGCCCTGCGGCGCGCCTACCGCCTGCTCTTCGCGCCCGAGGGCACGCTGATGGAGCGGGTGGAGGACGTGGCCGCGACCTTCGAATCCCACGCGGCGGTCCGCGAGATCCTCGACTTCATCCGCCTCGGCGGCAAGCGCTCGATCTGCACGCCGCGCGAGATCCCGACGCCCATCAGCGCCGCCTGAGCGGCCGGGCCGTGACCGAGGCCGATCCGCACCCCGAGGGGGCCCTGGTCCTGATCGCCGGGGCCGGCCGGCTGCCGGAACTCGTCGCCGAGTCGCTGCGCCGGGCGCGCCGCCCCTTCCGCGTGATCGCCCTGCGCGGTTTCACGGGGGCGACCCTGCGGGCCAGTGCCGACGCCACGGTCGACCTGCTCGACCTCGCCGCCACCCTGAAGCTTCTGCGGCGCTGGGGGCCGACGGTCGTGGTACCGGCCGGCGGCGTCTCCCGGCCGAGCCCGGCCGCGATCCTCAATGCCGGAGCCGCCCTGCGCAACCGGGAGGCCCTGCGGGCGATCGCCGGCGGGGGCGACGACCGCCTCCTGCGCGCCGCCGTCACGCTGGTGGAAGAGGACGGCCACAGGGTCGTGGGCGTCCACGAGGCCGCGCCGGACCTGCTCTGCCCGGAGGGCCCCATCGGGCGCCGGATTCCGGATGCCGAGGCGGCCGCCTCGATTCGCGCCGGGCGCGGGGTCCTCGACGCCCTCTCGCCCTACGATCTGGGACAGGCTGTGGCCCTGGCCGGCGACCGGATCCTGGCCGTGGAGGGGCCGGAGGGCACCGATCGCATGCTGGCCCGGGCGCGGGCCCTGGGGCGCCGTCCGTTCGGGTTCGGGCGGGCGATGCCCGCCACCGTGCTGGTGAAGGCCCCCAAGGTCGGCCAGGACCGCCGCATCGATCTCCCGGCCATCGGACCGCGCACCGTGCGCAACGCGGCCCAGGCAGGCTGCGTCGGCCTGGCGCTGGAGGCCGGCGGGACCCTGGTCATCGACCGGGTGGCCACGGCCGCGGAAGCCGACCGCCTCGGTCTCTTCGTCGTCGGCTACGGAGGGACGCCGTGACCGGCCGGCCCCGGACCATCTGGCTCGTGGCCGGCGAGGATTCCGGCGATCAGCTCGGCGCCAAGCTGATGCGGGCCCTGCGCGAGGCGGCGCCCGACGTGGTCTTCGGCGGCGTC
Source organism: Methylobacterium sp. B1 (assembly GCF_000333255.1). Lineage (NCBI taxonomy): Bacteria > Pseudomonadati > Pseudomonadota > Alphaproteobacteria > Hyphomicrobiales > Methylobacteriaceae > Methylobacterium > Methylobacterium sp. B1. The sequence continues at coordinate 7,985 of NZ_BACT01000432.1, forward strand.
GGCGGCGAGGCCATGGCGGAGGCGGGGTTCGCATCCCTGTTCCCCCTCGATGACGTGGCGGTGATGGGCTATCTGCCGGTCCTCGCCCGGGCCCGGACCCTGCTCCGGCGCATCCGCGAAACCGTCTCGGCGGCGGTCGACGCCCGGCCGGACGTGCTGGTGATCATCGACAGTCCGGGTTTCACCCACGCGGTGGCGCGGCGGGTGCGCAAGGTGGCCCCCGGCATCCCGATCATCGATTACGTGTCGCCGAGCGTCTGGGCGTGGCGGCCCTGGCGGGCGAAGGGGATGCGACCGTTCATCGACCACGTCCTGGCCCTGCTGCCCTTCGAGCCGGACGCGCATCTGCGGCTCTGCGGGCCGCCCTGCACCTATGTCGGACACCCGCTGATCGAGCGCCTTCCGGAACTGCGGCCCACCGCATCCGAGCAGCGGCGGCGCGAGTCCGTTCCCTACAGCCTCGTGCTGCTGCCGGGGTCCCGCCGGTCCGAGATCGAGCGGCTGATGCCGGTCTTCGGTGCGGCGCTGGCGCGGGTGGCGGAAGGCCTCGCGGTCGAGGCGGTGCTGCCCGCCGTGACGCGTCACAGGGCGCTGATCGAGCGGCTTTCCGCGGAGTGGACGGTGCCCGTCCGCATCGTCACCGGCGAGGCGCCGAAATACGCCGCCTTCCGGGAGGCCCGGGCGGCGCTCGCCGCCTCCGGCACGGTCACACTGGAACTCGCCCTCGCGGGCGTCCCGATGGTCGTCGCCTACAAGGTCTCGCGGGCGGAGGAATTCATCGCCCGCCGGCTGATCCAGGTCCCGAGCATCGTGCTGCCGAACCTGATCCTGGCCGAGAACGCCATGCCGGAATTCGTCCAGGCCGACTGCACGCCGGAGCGCCTGGCAGGCGCCGTGCGGTCGCTCCTGGCAGGCGGTGCGGGCCGCGACGCACAGCTCGCTGCCCTCGCCCGGATCGACGGGCTGATGCGGCTCGCCGCGAATGACACGCCGAGCCGGGCCGCCGCGCGCATCGTCCTGCGCGCGGCAGAGCGCCACGCGTCCGATCCGAGGGCGTGACGGGGCCGCTCAGCCGGCGCGGCGACTGCAGCGGGTGTAGGTCGATGTCCCGCGATTACTCGACCACGTCAGGTGCTCGCCATCCACCAGCAGGCGGACCTGCGACGACCAGCGCCGGCCACGGTCGCTGCACTCGGCGGCGGCGACCCAGGCGCTGCCGACCCGTCGCATGTCGTGGAAGAGGCAGATCGTGCGGCCGGCGCGGGCGCGATCCTGCGTGATCGTGGCGGGGATGTAGCCCCGGCGCCGGGATCGGGTCCCGCAGGCTTCGGGAGTCGGACCCCAGACGCCAACATACTCAGCCGCAGCGGGGGCCGGGGCGGGGTGCGGCGCCGGTCGGGCATTCGCCGCGGCTCCCGGCATCGCGGTGGCCGTCTGGGGCGGCGGCGGTGTCGTGGGCGCCGCCATGGCGGTCTGGCCGGGCGGATCTTCCGCAGGGGCACCCGGGTCGGGCGCGTCGAGCATCACGACCCGCCGCGCCGTGGCGCGCGGACCGGCGGCGCCCCCCGCGGAGGGGCTGGCCTCCGGCGCCGTCGGGCGAAACGGCAGGTCCTCGGTCAGGTAGGCCGCGCTGTAGGCGAACAGGCCGACCCAGCCTAGGACGAGGAGCGCCGGCAGGGCGAAGCGACGCCAGGAGCCGGAACGCGCCCCGCCGCCCGGATCCGCAGCACGACCGCACCCATGGTCCGCCTCCTTCTCG
>NZ_BACT01000431.1:0-7767 GCF_000333255.1 Methylobacterium sp. B1
CTCCGAGGGGCTCGGCAAGATCGGCGTGCTCGTGGCTCTCGAGTCCGAGGGCGACGTCGAGGCGCTCTCGGCCCTCGGCCGCCAGATCGCCATGCATGTCGCGGCGACCAACCCGGTGGCGCTCGACGCCTCGGGCGTCGACACCGCCACGGTGGAGCGCGAGTCGAACATCCTGCGCGAGAAGAACGCCGGCAAGCCGGACCACGTCCTCGCCAAGATCATCGAGAGCGGCCTGAAGAGCTACTACAAGGAGGTCACCCTCCTGGAGCAGCCCTTCGTGCACGACGGCTCGAAGACGGTGAGCCAGGTCCTCAAGGAGGCCGGCTCGAAGGTCGGTGGTCCGGTCACCCTGACGGGCTTCGTACGCTACGCCCTCGGCGAGGGCATCGAGAAGGAAGAGGGGCCGGACTTCGCCACCGAGGTCGCCCAGCAGGCCGGCCGCGCCTGACCATCGTCCGCGATCGCCCGGCGCGCCGGGCCCCAGTGAGACCAGCCCCGTCCGGCGCGAGCCGGGCGGGGCTTCGCATTTTCGGCCTCGCCAAAGCGTTCCACGCCGGACCGTGTTGCGGCGCACACGCCGTTTCGCGGCGGTGCGCTATGTCGTGCCCATGCCTTTGAAACCCTTCTCCTACCTGATGATCGGCGTGTTCGCCTCAGGTCTCGTCATGACCGTGCTCGGCGCCGTCGGCGTCCTGACCGGCAGCTGAAAACCGGGCGCCGGCCTGATCCACGATCAGGCCGGCGCCTCGCCTGTTGGCGGATGGTCCTCCCGGGATTAGGCCATCTCTCCCGTATGATTCGACCGATGTGCCCCGCCGGATCGGCCCGAACCCCTCGACGGAACTCCCGCGCCTGACGTAGAAGCCTCCCGGTTTGCGCGACGCGGGATGGAGCCGGGAAACCCGATGCCGGATACGACGCCGTTTCGCCGGATATTGCTGAAGCTATCGGGCGAGGCTCTTGCAGCCCCTGACGGGTACTGGTTGCATCCGCCGACCCTGGCGGGGCTCGCCGAGGACATCGCCCGCACCATCGAGGCCGGCGCCGAGATCGCCATCGTGGTCGGCGGCGGCAACATGATCCGCGGAGCGCGGATCTCGGCGGCCGGCTGGATCGACCGGGCCACCGGGGATTCGCTGGGGATGATGGCCACCGTCATGAATTCCCTGGCTATCGAGACCGCCCTGAACGCCGCGGGCGTCCAGGCCCGCACCATGTCGGCGGTGTCGATGCCGACCATCTGCGAGACCTACGCCCGCCAGCCGGCCTTGCACCACCTCGACAAGGGGCAGGTGGTCGTCCTCGCGGGCGGCACCGGGAACCCGTTCTTCACCACCGACACCGCCGCCGTCCTGCGCGCCGCCGAATTGCGCTGCGACGCGGTTCTGAAGGCGACGCAGGTCGACGGCGTTTACACGGCCGATCCCAAGAAGGATCCGAGCGCGACCCGCTACGACCGCATCACCCATGACGAGGCCATCGCCCGCGATCTCAAGGTGATGGACACGGCGGCCTTCGCGCTGGCCCGGGAGAGCCGGCTGTCGATCCTCGTCGGATCGCTCCATCCGCCGAGCTCGATTGCCGGCATCCTGTCGGGCGAGGCCCCCTCGACCCTCGTGGCTCCCTGACGACGCGGCTGTGATGCCGCCGCGACCGTTTGCGGCCCTGAAAAAATTCGTCCATTGAGGCCGCGATTGCCCGCGCCGGGCTCAAGATACCGTCAGACGTCTCGGGACGACCACCATGGCCACACCGGAATTCGATCTCAACGACCTCAAGCGCCGGATGCAGGGCGCCGTGTCCTCGCTCTCGAAGGATCTCGGCTCGCTGCGCACCGGGCGCGCCACGCCGTCGCTCCTGGATCCGATCCAGGTGGATGCCTACGGATCGATGATGCCGATGGCGCAGGTCGCCACCGTCAGCGTGCCGGAGCCCCGGCTCCTGTCGATCTCGGTCTGGGACCGCAGCATGGTCACCGCCGTCGAGAAGGCGATCCGCGAATCCGATCTCGGACTCAACCCGCAGACCGAGGGGCAGACCATCCGGCTCCGCATCCCCGAGATGAACGAGCAGCGCCGCAAGGAGATGGTCAAGGTCGCCCACAAGTACACCGAGGAGGCCCGCGTCGCCGTGCGCCACGTCCGCCGGGACGGCCTCGACCATCTGAAGAAGCTCCTGAAGGACAGCGCCATCTCGGAGGACGACGAGAAGCGCCAGGCCGCCGACGTGCAGAAGGCGACCGACCAGTTCATCGCCGAGATCGACGGCGTGCTGGCCTCCAAGGAGAAGGAAATCATGCAGGTCTGAGGCGAAGGGACGGGACGCGCGTGACCGCCGCCGCCGCACCGGCCGCGCGTCCCTCGGGACGGCGTGAGCTGTGGCTGCGCGTCGCCTCGGGCCTCGTGCTCGGGGCCGGCGTGCTGGCCGCACTCGTCTATGGGGGCTGGCCCTTCGCGGGGATCTGGCTCGCCGCCGGCATCATCGGATTCGGCGAGTGGATGGTGATGAGCCGCACCGAGCCCCGCGAGGTTCTGATCGCACTGGGCGCTGCGACGCTGGGCGCCCTGCTGCTCTGCCAGCGCGGCGGTGCCCCGACACCGGCCTGCATCGCTGTCCTTGTACTCGGCGCCGCGGCTTGCGCCACGGTGGCGCGGACGCCTGGGGGCCGGTTCCGCGCGTTCGCCGGTGTGCTCGGCGCGGCGGCGATCGCGGCGGTGCCTGTGGCCCTGCGCGACGATCCCGCCATCGGTCTCGTCGGTCCGGCCTGGATGTTTGCGGTGGTCTGGTCCACCGACATCGCTGCCTATTTCGCCGGCCGGAAGATCGGCGGCCCGAAGCTGATGCCCCGGGTCTCGCCCAACAAGACGTGGTCGGGGGCCCTCGGCGGCCTCGTCGGCGCGGTCGCGGGCCGGGACGCTGGTCCCGGTGGTCGCCCACCTTGCCGGGATGCCTCTGCCCAGCGCCGCCTCCCTTGCCGTTGTGGCAGGCGTCAGCGCGCTCGCTTCCGTCCTGAGTCAGGCGGGGGACCTGATCGAATCCGGTCTCAAGCGCCATTACGGCGTGAAGGACTCCGGAAAGATCATCCCGGGCCATGGCGGCGTCATGGACCGGCTCGACGGATTCTTCGCGGTCGCCGTGCTGGCGGCCCTCTATCTCGCCCTGCGCGGGGGCGGTCTGATCGCGTGACGATGAGGGAGTTGAACCCGTGACCCAGGTCGTCACCGTCTTCGGCGCCACCGGCTCGATCGGCCGTTCCACCGCCGACCTCCTCGCCCAGCATGCCGACCGGTTCCGGGCCGGCGCCCTGGTGGGGGGCAAGGATCCCGTCGCCCTGGCCAAGGTCGCGCGGGAGCTGAATGCGTCCTTCGCGGCACTGGCCGATGAATCCGCCGGCCCGGCACTCGCCGAGGCCCTGTCGGGCTCCGGCATCCCGAGCGGGGCGGGGGAGGCCGCCGTCATGGAGGCGGCCGCCCGCGACGCCGACATCGTCGTGGCGGCGGTGAGCGGGGCGGCAGGGCTGAAATCGACCCACGCCGCCCTTCGGCTGGGCCGCAAGGTCGCGCTCGCCAACAAGGAGAGCCTCGTCTGCGCCGGCGACGCCTTCATGCGCGACGCCGCGCGCTACGGCGCCACGATCCTGCCGATGGATTCCGAGCACGACGCCCTGAGCCAGGCGCTGGCCGGCCGGCCGCTCGCCGACGTCCGCACCATGATGATCACGGCCTCGGGCGGCCCGTTCCGGACCTGGACCCGCGAGCGCATCGCCGCCGCCTCCGCGGCCGAGGCGGCCGCTCATCCGACTTGGTCGATGGGCATGAAGATCAACATCGATTCGGCGAGCCTGATGAACAAGGGCCTCGAACTGATCGAGGCGCACCATCTGTTCGGGATCGAGCCTGAGCGCCTGGACGTCGTGGTGCATCCGCAATCGGTGATCCACGGCCTGGTCTACTGGCTCGACGGGGCGGTGACCGCCGAGCTGGCGCTGCCCGACATGCGCGTGCCGATCTCGCACTGCCTCGGGCTCGGGGACCGGCTCACCATCGAGCGGGGGCGGCCCCTCGACCTCGTGACGCTGGGCTCGCTCACCTTCGAGGCGGCGGACGAGGCGCGTTTCCCCTGCCTGCGGATCGCCCGGGCGGCGCTGGCCGCCGGCGGCGCGGCACCGACCGTGATGAACGCGGCCAACGAGATCGCGGTGGCGGCCTTCATTGCCGGCCGGATCGGCTTCTACGGGATCAGCGATCTGGTCGAGCGCGCCTGCACGCACTTCGCCGGCTCGTACCGCACCGCGCCGGCCGACGTGGACGAGGCGCTCGCCATCGACGCCCACGTCCGGATCTGGAGCGCCGAGGCCCTGCCGGAGCTGCGCGCCGCCGGCTGAACCTTCGCCTCAGCGCGCCGGGCCGTAGCCGGCCAGGAACACCCGCACCGCCTCGTCGATCTGATGGCGCATCTCGGCCTCGCCGGCGATGCCGCCTGCCGCGAACAGCAGGCGCGTCAGCAGACCGGCCTGGCAGAGGTGCAGGAAGTGTCGGGCCGCGAGTTCGGTGTCGGCGATGGTCAGGCGTCCCGCCTGGACCTGCGCGTCGAGATAGCGGGAGAGGCGGTCGACGCCGCAGGCCGGACCGGCCTGATAATAGACCTGCCCGAAGCGGGGAAACTTCTCGCTCGCACCGATCACCATGCGGACCAGCGAGACATGCTCCGGCCGGCACATCTCGGTCAGGAAGCTTACCCCCAGCCGCGTGAGCACGCCCGGCACGTCGGGATCATCCGCATCGAGTGTGAACAGGGCTTCGGCGAGGCTGGCCTTCTCCTGCGTCGTCAGCGCCTCGAACAGCGCCTCCTTGCTCTCGAAATAGACGTAGAGCGTGCCCTTCGAGACGCCGGCCGCGCGGGCGATCTCGCCCATGCTGGCACCGTCGAACCCCGCCGACAGGAACACAATCCGCGCACCCTCGAGGATCTGCTGCCGCTTGTCGCCCTCGTGCTGGGCCTGACCTCGCTCCAGAACCGCACCCTGAGCCATCGTCCCGCTCCGCGCCCGTGGCGCCGCCACGCTTGACCGAACCGTTCGGTCAACATAATCTGCGGCTTCTGCGGAGGCACGTCAAGCCGTGCCTCGTTATTGACCGAACCGTTCGGTCATTGAGGTCGAGGCGCTGATATGTCCCTTCGCGAGGACGCGGATCGGCTTAATTCCGGTCTCGAGGCCGGAATCGAGGCCAGAGACGAGGAGCGCGCGGAGCATCCTGCGCAGGCCTCAGTCACGGCACCTCTGCCGAAGCCCGTGCCGGACGAGGCGGTCCCGGCGCGCAAGCGCCCCGTCAAACGGCTCCTCCTGCTCGGCCTCCTGACGGCCGCCCTGGGCGGCGGCGCCTATGAAGGGTGGCAGTGGTGGACCGTCGGGCGGTTCTTCGTCTCGACCGACGATGCCTACGTCCAGGCCGACATCTCCGTCCTCGCGGCCAAGATCCCGGGCTACCTCCAGTCGGTCCCGGTGGTGAACGGCCTCGCGGTGAAGAAGGGCGACGTCATCGCCCAGCTCGACGACGGCGACTATCGCCTCGCGCTCCAGGCCGCGCAGGACAAGCTCGCCACGCAGGAGAGCACCATCGCGCGGATCGCCCGGCAAGCCGAGGCGGCCCAGGCGCAGGTCGCACAGGCCGCCGCGCAGCTCGACGCGAGCCGCGCCGACGCCGTTCGCGCCCAGGCCGATTTCACCCGGTCGATGCAGATGCAGCCGGATTACGTCGCCAAGTCGCGTATCGACCAAACGCGCGCCGACCGCGACCGCACCGAGGCCTCCGTCAAGCCCATGGAGGCCGGCCTCGTCGCGGCCCGCGCCAATGTCGACGTCCTCCAGGCGCAGAAGCGCGAGGCGGAGAGCCTCGCGGCGGAACTCCGCACCGCCGTCGACCGGGCCCGCCGCGACCTCGACTTCACGGTGATCCGCGCGCCCTTCGACGGGGTCGTCGGCAACAAGGCCGTCGAGGCCGGCGCCTATGTCGGGCCCGGCACGCGGATCGCCGCGCTCGTCCCGCTTCAGAGCGTCCGGATCGACGCGAACTTCAAGGAGACCCAGGTCGAGCGCATGCGTCCCGGCCAGCCCGTGACCGTCACGGTCGACGCCTATCCGGACCGCGAGATCCACGCCGTGGTGGAATCGTTCTCGCCGGCCTCCGGCTCGGTGTTCAGCCTGCTGCCGCCCGACAACGCCACGGGCAACTTCACCAAGATCGTTCAGCGCCTGCCCGTCCGAGTGAGGGTGCCCGAGGAGGTCGCCCGTGAGGGCCTGCTGCGGCCGGGCCTGTCGGCGGTGGTGCGGGTCGATACCCGCATCGGCGCGGACCGCTCCGTCCTCGACCGCGCCTCCGCGCCGCGGCCGGTCAACACCGCGAGCCGCTGAGACCCGCGATGGCCGCCAGTGCCGCCACCTCCGCGGGCGATGCCGCCGCCCCGACGCGCGGCGCGACGGCCCGCGCCGCCGAGCCGCCCCTCGACCGCCGCCGCATGGTGGCGTTCGTCTGCATGGTCTTCGGGATGTTCATGGCGATCCTGGACATCCAGATCGTCTCGGCCTCCCTGAACGAGATCCAGGCCGGCCTCTCGGCCTCCGGCGACGAGATCCCCTGGGTCCAGACCAGCTACCTGATCGCCGAAGTCATCTCGATCCCGCTCTCCGGCACCCTGTCGCGGGTGCTCTCGACGCGCTGGATGTTCGCCATCTCGGCGGGCGGCTTCACCCTGATGAGCCTGATGTGCGCCACCTCCTCGTCGATCGGCGAGATGATCGTCTGGCGGGCGCTCCAGGGCTTCATCGGCGGCGGCATGATCCCCACCGTGTTCGCGGCGGCCTTCACGATCTTCCCGCCCTCGAAGCGGACCATCGTGTCGCCGATGATCGGGCTCGTGGCGACGCTGGCGCCGACGATCGGCCCGACGGTGGGCGGCTATCTCACCGATCTCATGTCGTGGCACTGGCTGTTCCTGATCAACGTCGTGCCGGGCATCTTCGTGACCGTCTCGACCTGGATCCTGGTCGATTTCGACGAGCCCAATTACGGCCTGATCAAATCGTTCGACTGGGCCGGTCTCGCCTTCATGGCCGGCTTCCTCGGCTGCCTGGAATACGTGCTGGAGGAGGGGCCGAACCACGATTGGCTGCAGGACGAGGCGGTGTTCGCCTGCGCGGTCATCTGCGGAACCTCGGCGCTGCTGTTCTTCTGGCGGGTCTTCACGGCGAAGCAGCCGATCGTCGATCTGAGGGCCTTCTCGGACCGGAACTTCGCCAGCGGGTGCGTGGCGAGCTTCGTGCTGGGCATCGGGCTCTACGGGCTGACCTACATCTATCCGGTCTATCTGGCCCGGGTGCGCGGCTACTCGGCGCTGATGATCGGCGAGACGATGTTCGTCTCAGGCCTGTGCATGTTCGCCACCGCCCCCATCGCCGGCCGGCTTTCGGGCAAGGTCGATCCCCGCATCATGATGGGCATCGGCTTCGTCGGCTTCGCCTGCGGCACGTGGATCGTCACCGGCCTGACCAAGGACTGGGACTTCTACGAGCTGCTCCTGCCCCAGATCCTGCGTGGCTGCTCGCTGATGCTGTGCATGATCCCGATCAACAACATCGCGCTCGGGACGCTGCCGCCGGCGCGGATGAAGAACGCGTCGGGGCTGTTCAACCTGACCCGTAACCTCGGTGGCGCGGTCGGCCTCGCGCTGATCAACACGATCCTCAACGACCGGTGGGACCTCCATCTC
>NZ_BACT01000430.1:0-7928 GCF_000333255.1 Methylobacterium sp. B1
AGGTCCTGCTGACGATCGAAAAGGGCTCGCCGGGCGGGTTCGGCGCGAATGGTGCTGCACATGCTGTCGGAGACGGGGGCCCTGGACGCGGGCGGGGTCCGGGTGCGGACGCTGACGCTGCCGGACACCTACCAGGAACACGACAGCCCCGAGAAGATGTAAGCCGAGGCCGGCCTCGACGCCAAAGCCATCGTCAAGGCGGTCCTCGATGCCCTGCCCGAGCGGAAGGACGGCCGGTCGCGCCTGCGCCTCGCCTGAGCGGGAGGGTCCTTCGGCCCCTTGGATGACCGGGCGGGCCGCCTGTCGGGAAGGCCCGCCCAGGGATCTTGCTCCCTCGGCGCCGCCAATCCCGGCGGCGCCGGATCCCTGGCGTGACGATCCTCGTCCCCCGGATCGCCGTCTTCCGCGATGACGGGCGCGCCAGCCGATCGGCGAGTGTCGCGGCCCCGGCCGTCTTGCCGGCGCGCGCGATCCTCCGCATATCGCCGGCACGGGGTGAGGGCGCGCCGCGCCTTCCGAACCCTGCCGGTAAGCCTGTCGCATCGCGCCGACACGGGGACGAACGAGCGGATGACCTCCGAAAAGCTGCGCCTCGGCGTCAACATCGATCACGTCGCGACCGTCCGCAACGCCCGCGGCGGCGATTACCCGGACCCGGTGCGGGCGGCGCTGCTCGCCGTCGAGGCGGGCGCCGACGGCATCACCGCGCATCTGCGCGAGGACCGGCGCCATATCCGCGATACCGATATCGCCGCGCTGAAGCGCGGATTGTCCGTGCCGCTCAATTTCGAGATGGCGGCCACCGACGAAATGGTGGCGATCGCGCTGGCCACGCGGCCCCATGCCGCCTGCCTCGTCCCGGAGAAGCGCGAGGAGCGCACCACCGAGGGCGGGCTCGACATCGTCGGCGGCCGGGAGCACCTCGCGCCGCGCATCCGGACCCTCGCGGAAGCCGGTATCCGCGTCTCGCTGTTCGTCGAGCCGGAGCCCGCGGTGATGGACGCCGCCCATGCCCTGGGGGCGCCGGTGGTCGAGTTGCACACGGGCAGCTACTGCGAGGCCGCCCTTGAGGACGATGAAGGCCGCACGGCCCACGAACTCGCCCGCCTCCGGCGCGCAGCCGAGCACGGGGCCGGCCTCGGCCTGGAGATCCATGCGGGTCACGGGCTGACCCTCGGCAGCGTCGGGCCGGTGGCGGCGCTGCCGCAGATCCGGGAGCTCAATATCGGCCATTCGCTGATCGCCGACGCGATCTTCGTGGGGCTCGACCAAGCGGTGCGCGACATGCGGGCCGCCATGGATCGGGCCCGGCTCGCATGATCGTCGGGATTGGCTCGGATCTCTGCGACATCCGCCGGATCGCCCGGACCCTGGAGCGGCACGGCGCGCGCTTCACCCACCGAGTCTTCACCGAGGGCGAGCGGGCCCGCTGCGACCGGCGGGCCGCCTGTGCCGAGGGCTACGCCCGGCGCTTCGCCGCCAAGGAGGCCTGCGCCAAGGCGCTGGGGACGGGTTTCAGCGCCGGCGTGTTCTGGCGTGACATGGAGGTGGTGAACCTGCCCTCCGGACAGCCGACCCTCCGGCTGGCGGGCGGTGCGGCCGCGCGGCTCGCGGAACTTCTGCCGGCCGGACACGCGGCGCGCCTGCATGTGAGCCTCACGGACGATCCACCGATGGCACAAGCCTTCGTGATCATTGAAGCCCTGCCGGTCTCTGTCGCCGGTTGAGGCGGCCATCGCGGATTAGCCGGCCCCGGTCGCGCGTTGCGGGGGGCTCGCGCATGGTCTAGACCGCCGCTCACAGCGGACACGATTGCGGCGCATTCCTCGGGCCAACCGCACATCAGCAAGCCGCGCGCGGCGGGGCTGCGCCCCGCTGGCGGCAGGTGACGAACCTCAACCAAAGACGGAACGCGCGCGTGGATTACGACGGCAAGCCGCTCAGGAAACCCGCCGAGACCGGCACCTGGGCCAGCATCCGCGAGACGCTGAAGGTCGGCATCCAGGCGCTGCTGATCGCCCTGGTGGTGCGGACGCTGCTGTTCCAGCCGTTCAACATCCCCTCAGGGTCGCTGGTCCCGACCCTGCTGATCGGCGATTACCTGTTCGTATCGAAATATTCCTACGGCTACTCCAAGTACTCGCTGCCGCTGTCGGAATACATCCCGATTCAGGCCGAGGGCCGGATCTGGGGCGTCGATCCGAAGCGCGGCGACATCGCGGTGTTCAAGCTGCCCAAGGACAATTCGACCGACTACATCAAGCGCGTGATCGGCCTGCCGGGCGACAAGATCCAGATGATCGACGGCGTGCTCAACATCAACGGCAAGGCGGTGAAGCGCGAGCGGATCGCCGATTACGAGACGACCGATCCCTACGGGCAGCCCACCAAGGTGCCGCAATATATGGAGACCCTGCCCAATGGCGTGGTCCACCGGGTGATCGAGCGCGACGGCGACAATGGTTTCTGGGACAAGACCGAGCTGTACACGGTTCCGCCCGGTCACTTTTTCATGATGGGCGACAACCGCGACAACTCCACCGATTCGCGCGACCTCGCCAATGTCGGCTACGTGCCCTTCGCCAATCTGGTCGGGCGCGCCGAGATGATCTTCTTCTCGATCGACGAGGGGACCCCGGCGTGGCAGGTCTGGAACTGGCCGGCCCACGTGCGCTGGTCGCGCCTGTTCACGACGATCCATTGACCGGTCCGGACTTGGACGACGCCGCGCAGCCCCGGGCCAACGCCCGATCCCGTCGGGCCCACAAGCCGCGGCCGCCCCTGAGCGCGCTCGAGGAGCGGATCGGGCACAGCTTCGCCGATCAGGACCTGCTCACCCGTGCCCTGACCCATACCAGCAAGTCCAGCGGTCGGGGCGGCAGCTACCAGCGCCTGGAATTCCTCGGCGACCGGGTGCTCGGGCTCGCGGTCGCCGATCGCCTTTACGGCGCCTTTCCGGAGGCCGACGAGGGCGATCTCTCCCGGCGGCTCGCCGCCCTGGTCCGACGTGAGACCTGCGCGGTTGTGGCCGCGTCCTGGGAGGTCGGACCGCACCTGATCCTCGGCCAGGGCGAGGTGATGGGTGGCGGCCGGCGCAATCAGACGATCCTCGCCGACGTCTGCGAGGCGATCCTGGGGGCGATCTACCTCGACGCCGGCTTCGACGCCGCCCGGGCGGTGGTCGAGGCGCATTTCCGCCCGGGCGAGCCGACGGCTGCGGCACGGGGCCGTGACGCCAAATCGGCCTTGCAAGAATGGGCCATGGGCCGCAGCCTGCCGATCCCCACCTATGCGGTGGTCGAACGCACGGGTCCCGACCACGCGCCCCGGTTCCGCATCGCCGTCCAGGTCGAGGGCCTCGAGCCCGGCCTCGGCGACGGCACCTCGAAGCGGATTGCCGAGCAGGCCGCCGCCCGGGCGCTGATGGAGCGAGAGGGAATCGGAGCCTCCGCGGATGCGGGGCCGACGGAGACAGCATGAACACGCACGAACCGGACGATCACGACGCGCAGGACGGCCCCGGCGCCATGCCGGGCCAGGAGCCCGCGCGCGATCCGTCCATGCTCCCGGGCACGCCCGCCGACGCCCGGGCCGGCTTCGTCGCGCTGATCGGCGTGCCGAATGCCGGCAAGTCGACCCTGCTCAACAACCTCGTCGGCACCAAGGTCTCGATCGTCTCCCGGAAGGTGCAGACGACCCGGGCGCTGGTGCGGGGCATCCTCATCGAGGGCTCGGCCCAGGTCGTGCTCGTCGACACCCCCGGCATCTTCGCGCCCAAGCGCCGCCTCGACCGGGCGATGGTGCATTCGGCCTGGAGCGGCGCCGCCGATGCCGACGCGGTCTGCCTGCTGGTCGATGCGCGCAAGGGCGTCGATGCGGAGGTGGAGGCCGTGCTCGGGCGGCTCGGCGAGGTGAAGCGCGAAAAGCTGCTGATCCTCAACAAGATCGACCTGATCCCGCGCGAGCGCCTGCTCGACCTCGCCGCCAAGCTCAACGCCGCGGCGCCCTTCGCCGAGACCTTCATGATCTCGGCGTTGAACGGCGACGGCGTGGACGATCTGCGCCGCGCCCTCGCGGCCCGGATGCCGCCGGGCCCCTGGCTCTATCCGGAGGATCAGGTCTCGGACGCGCCGCTGCGCATGCTCGCCGCCGAGATCACCCGCGAGAAGATCTACGACCGGCTTCACGAGGAACTGCCCTATCGCTCGACGGTGGAAACCGACCAGTGGCAGATCCGGCCCGACGGGTCGGTGCGGATCGAGCAGACGATCTTCGTCGAGCGGGAGAGCCAGCGATCCATCGTGCTCGGCAAGGGCGGCCAGACCATCCGGTCGATCGGGCAGGCGGCCCGCGTCGAGATCGCCGAGGCGGCCGACGCCAAGGTCCACCTGTTCCTGCACGTGAAGGTGCGGGAGAACTGGGCCGACGATCCGGCCCGCTACCGCGAGATGGGCCTCGAATTCCCGCGCGGCTGACGACGGGGCCGCGCCCGGGAGGCTGGGCTTCCCGGCCGGTTCCGGTATAAACGCGGTGTTCCCCCGGATGAACCGAGTCGGGCGCGGGCTTGCCCCGCTCCGCCGCGGATTCGCGTTCCGGCGTTGGCTCTCCAGATCCCGAACCGTTCATGCGCCATGCCGTCTACGGCCTGCCGCCGGCCGACCTCGCTGAGGTTCCCGGCGACGCCGTCCAGCTTTCCCCCATGATCCCCGGCGCCGCACGGCTGGAGGATCTGTCCGAGAACAGCCTCGACGCGGCCACGGTGCTCGCGCCGCCCGGAACGGTCGAGCGGCGCTACGTGCTGGCCCAGGTGCTGCGCGCCCTCGGGCCGGGCGGGCGCATGGTCGCCCTGGCCCCGAAGGACCGGGGCGGCACCCGTCTCGCCAAGGAGCTGACGACCTTCGGCTGCGCCGCCGCCGACCAGCCGCGCCGGCATCACCGGATCTGCACGGCGGAGCGCCCGACAGAGCCGGCCGGACTCGCCGAGGCGATCGACGAGGGCGGTCCGCGCCATGTCGACAACCTCGCCCTGTGCACGCAGCCCGGAATCTTCTCGTGGGACCGGCTGGATGCCGGCACGGCGCTGCTCCTGGCGAATCTGCCGGCCTTCAAGGGCCGCGGCGCCGATTTCGGCTGCGGCCTCGGGATCCTGTCCCGGGCAGTGCTGGGCTCGGACGCGGTCACCGCCCTGACGCTGGTGGAGATCGACCGCCGGGCCGTCGAGATGGCCCGGCGCAACGTCGCCGACCCGCGGGCCACGATCCACTGGGCGGATGTCCGGACGCCCGGCGTGGTGCCGGACCAGCTCGACTTCATCGTCACCAATCCGCCGTTTCACGAGGCCGGAACCGAGGACCCGTCCCTCGGCCGCGCATTCATCGCCCGGGCATCCGAGGTTCTGCGGCCGGGCGGCACGCTCTGGCTCGTGGCCAACGCGCATCTGCCTTACGAGGCGCCCCTGCGCGCGGCGTTCCGGAGCGTCTCCGTCGCCGTGCAGGCGAACGGCTTCCGCGTCTACGAGGCGCGCCGGTGAGCGCAGCCAAGTCCGTCCGGCTCGACAAGCTCCTCGCCAATCTCGGCTATGGCTCGCGCCGCGAGATCCAGACCCTCGCCCGCGCCGGCGCGATCCGCCTCGATGGCGCGGATCTGGACGATGCCGGCGACCGGATCGCCCTCGCTCCGGATCTGCCGGACCGGCTGACGATCGACGGCGCGCCCGTCGATCCGCTGCCCGGCCTGTGTCTGATGCTGCACAAGCCGCTCGGCGTGACCTGCTCGCACAAGGAGGCCGGTCCGCTGGTCTACGGGCTTCTGCCGGAGCGCTGGCGCCGCCGTGACCCGCCGCTCTCGACCGTCGGGCGGCTCGACAAGGAGACCTCGGGCCTCCTGCTGCTGACCGACGATGGCGCTCTGCTGCACCGGATCATCAGCCCGAAGGCGCAGGTGGCCAAGCGCTACCGCGTCACCCTCGACCGGCCGCTGACCGGCGGGGAGGCGGCGGTCTTCGCCGCCGGCACGCTGATGCTCGAGGGTGAGGACCGCCCGCTGCTGCCGGTGCACCTCGACGTCGCCGATGCCACGCATTGCGCGGTGACGCTGACGGAGGGCCGCTACCATCAGGTCCGCCGGATGTTCGCCGCCATCGGCAACCACGTCACGGCCCTGCACCGGGATCGGGTCGGCGGCCTCGACCTGCCGGCGGATCTGGCGGCGGGGGATTACCGGGTGATGACCGCCGGGGACGTGGCGGCGGTGTTTGCGGCTGCGTGAGCCGTCCCGTGTTCGAGGGCGACCAGCGCGGCGACCGGGCAAGATTGACGCAAGACTGACGATTGCGCCGACGACGGCCGGGGCCTGGATGCCGATCGCGCGGGCCCCGTTCCGCGCCTTGCCTTCGCACCCGGCCTCTGCTAAGCGCCGGCCCATCCCACACGCGGAGCCGGCCTCATGCCTGAATGAGGCGTTTCCGGTGGTCGTCCGAGATCTCGGCCGGCCGCATCCCTCCGCGGCGGATATAACCGGAGAGTACACAGACATGGCCGTCGATTTCTCTATGCGTCAGCTCCTCGAGGCGGGGGCGCATTTCGGTCACCAGGCGCACCGCTGGAACCCGAAGATGCAGCCCTACATCTTCGGAACGCGCAACAACATCCACATCATCGATCTGGCCCAGACCGTGCCGGCGATGCACCAGGCGCTGCAGGCGGTGAGCGACACCGTCGCCAAGGGCGGCCGCGTGCTGTTCGTCGGCACCAAGCGCCAGGCGGCCGACACGATCGCCGAGGCGGCCAAGCGCTCGGCCCAGTACTATGTCAATTCCCGCTGGCTGGGCGGCATGCTCACCAACTGGAAGACGATCTCGGGTTCGATCTCGCGCCTGCGCAAGGTCACCGAGACGCTGGAGACCGGCGGCCCGGGCCTGACCAAGAAGGAGCGCCTGATGCTCTCCCGTGAGAAGGAGAAGCTCGAGAAGGCGCTCGGCGGCATCAAGGACATGGGCGGCGTCCCCGACCTGCTGTTCGTGATCGACACCAACAAGGAGCAGCTGGCGATCAAGGAGGCGAACCGCCTCGGCATCCCGGTGGCCGCCATCGTCGACACGAACTGCAACCCGGACGGCATCAGCTACATCGTCCCGGCCAACGACGATGCGGGCCGCGCCATCGCGCTCTACTGCGACCTGATCGCCAAGGCCGCCATCGACGGCATCTCGCGCGCCCAGGGCTCGTCGGGCATGGATCTCGGCGCCTCCGAGGAGCCGATGGCCGAGGAGCTGCCGGCCAACGACGACGCGGCCGTCACGGTCGAGTCCGACGCCCTCGACCCGGCCGACGTGGCGATGCTCGCCGAGTCGACCGAGCATTTCGAGCTGCTCGCCGCCCCGCGCGGCGCGCCGGACGACCTGACCAAGCTCAACGGCGCCGGCCCGCAGATCGTCCAGAAGCTGAACGACGCCGGCATCTACCACTACTGGCAGCTCGCCGCGATGACCCCCGAGGACGTTGCCAAGGTCGACGCCGACCTGAAGCTCAACGGCCGCATCGACCGCGATTCGTGGGTCTCGCAGGCCCGTGGCTTCGTCGAGGCCGCCGCCGCAGCCTGATCCATCGGGACTCCGCGGCGGCACCGTCATCGGGCCGTCGCGGTTCCAGGCATACCGGGCCCGGCCGCTCACCCGCGCGCCGGGCCTCTCGCATCCAGACCACACGAAAGGGACCGCCATGGCCAACATCACCGCCGCGATGGTGAAGGAGCTCCGGGAGAAGACCGGCGCCGGCATGATGGACTGCAAGGGCGCGCTCAACGAGACGCAGGGCGACATCGAGGCCGCCGTCGACTGGCTGCGCAAGAAGGGTCTCGCCAAGGCCGCCAAGAAAGCCGGCCGCGTCGCCGCCGAGGGCCTCGTGGCCGTCAAGTCCGCCGGCACCACG
>NZ_BACT01000429.1:0-1279 GCF_000333255.1 Methylobacterium sp. B1
CTGCTGCGACGATGATCGCGCCGGTCGCGATCGGGTCTATTCGGGCGGAACGAGACGGGATCGTTTTTTATCATGGCGCGCCGCTGCGAACTCACCGGCAAGGCCGTTCAGGTCGGCCACCTCGTGAGCCACTCGAACCGCAAGACCAAGTGCCGGTTCCTGCCGAACCTGTGCAACGTCACCCTCCAGTCCGACGCGCTCGGCAAGCGCGTCCGTCTGCGGGTCACCGCGCACGCCCTGCGCTCCGTGGAGCACCGCGGTGGGCTCGACGCCTTCCTGATCAAGGCTGGCGAGGGCGACCTGTCGCAGACCGCCCGCCTCCTGAAGCGCGAGATCCACAAGAAGCTCGCCGAGGCCCCGGCCGTCGCGGCCTGAGTCTCCGGGCTTCACGCCATCCTTCATCGGACGGTTCGAACCGCCGTGGCCCCCGAGGCCGCGGCGGTTTCCGCTTGCGCGCAACAGGCACAGTGATCCGGAAGATCCCGTTCACGACCGCATCCTGAGGGGCCCGCGTCAGCGGGCCGCCAAGGAGGGCTCCAGGGATCGGGCGGCCTGACGGAGGTTTCCTTCGCGGCCTCCGCGGCGCTCCGGCATCTCAGGATGAGAGGCCGGAGCGGACGGGCCTCGAGGTCGGAGAAGGCCCGCGGACGGTCAGCGCCGCCCGCCCGCCGCGCGCAGCATCCGGCCGGTCGGTGCCGGCGTGCCGTTCTCTTCGAACAGCTCCGCGAGCTTCTCGGTCATTGCCCCGCCGAGTTCCTCGGCGTCGATGATCGTCACGGCGCGGCGGTAGTACCGCGTCACGTCGTGGCCGATGCCGATGGCGAGCAGTTCCACCGGCGAGCGCGTCTCGATCTCCTCGATCATCCAGCGCAGGTGCCGTTCGAGGTAGTTGCCGGCATTGACCGACAGAGTCGAATCGTCCACCGGCGCGCCGTCCGAGATCACCATCAGAATCTTGCGCTGTTCCGGCCGGCCGAGCAGGCGCTTGTGCGCCCAATCCAGCGCCTCGCCGTCGATATTTTCCTTGAGCAGACCTTCGCGCATCATCAGGCCGAGGTTCTTGCGCGCCCGCCGCCAGGGGGCGTCGGCCGATTTGTAGACGATGTGGCGCAGGTCGTTCAGGCGGCCGGGATTCGGCGGCTTGCCGGCGGCGAGCCACGCCTCGCGGCTCTGGCCGCCCTTCAGGGCCGGGTGGTGAAGCCCAGGATCTCCACTTTCACGCCGCAGCGCTCCAGTGTCCGCGCCAGGATGTCGGCGCAGGTCGCCGCAACGGTGATCG
>NZ_BACT01000428.1:0-2075 GCF_000333255.1 Methylobacterium sp. B1
TCCGGGCGAGAGCCGCGGGGCACCCGATCATCCCGGTCGGGTGCGCGAGCATCCGCTCGATGGCGAGATGCGTCTTGCCGGTGTTGGTCGGCCCGAGGACCGCGGTGACGCCGCGGGCGCGGGCATCGCGGGACAGCGAGCGGCTGGGCGAGGGGCGGAGCAGCGCGTCGATGGTCGGCGGTTCCTTCGAACGGGAAGGCCGTCGCGGCGCCGTCGCGGCGCGGGCGGGGAGGCGGGTTCGACCGGCCGGCCGCGTCTCAGGGACGGTAGGGCCGGGACGGTCCGCCCTCATATGGGATGCCGCCCCCGCCAGGTCCAATCTGGGGCGTGATCATCGGGAAGATGTCGATCTGCGTCGTCGGCGTGCCCGGCTGCGGTGCCACGTCGGCGCAGAGCGTGTCGGGCACCGCCACGAGGGGGCCGCGCCGCGGCGGCCGGTGCTCGACGACTTCGGCCGACGAGAAGGCGTCACCGCCGCAGCCCGGATCGGCGGTGCCGGCGCTCAGGGGCTGCGCGGCCGCCGGGCCGGTGACGACGGCCAAGGCGAGGGCGATTCGGAGAGCAAGCGGGCGCATCCGCCGATTATCGCCGGGAACGTGAAGATTTCCTCCACCGCCGGCCGCGCGCTCCGGAGCCGCCTCCTCTGGGCCCGCAGGCACCTGAGGGAGAGCGCCACGGTTTCAGGCCTCGCGCTGCCCGAGGGCGCGGCGCTCCGGGCTGAGGGCGGCGCGGGCTGCATCGACCGCGGGCTCCGAACGCCAGGCGGATCAGTCGACGCCTTCGACGAGGACCACCTCGCCGATCCCCGCCGGCCGGCGCTTGGCGACGGCGGCCTGGTACTCGGGCGAGAAATAGTAGGCGCGCGCCGCCTCGTAGGACTCGAATTCCAGCACGACGTTGCGCGGACGGGCCTCGCCCTCCAGCGCCTCGCAGCGGCCGCCGCGCACCAGCGGCGTGCAGCCGTACTTGCGCATGGCCTCGGAGGCCATGGCGGCGTAGTCCTTGTAGGTCTCCGGATCGGTGACCGTCATCCGGACGATGATGTAGCCCTTGGGCATTGGCTGACCTCCCTGGCGCGGCTGTCGCGCCGCGCGGACGTGCCGGGAAAGCCGCGGGCGGTCAAACCGCCGCTACTGCCCGGGCAGGCTCGCCTGTGCGACGCTGGTGCCGGCGGCGCCGGCCGTCCCGGTCGTGCCCGCATTGCCGCCCTGGCTCCAGCGCGTCGCCTCGATGATGTTGGTGCCGATCGTGGTGAGCACCGAGATGCGCAGCGGGATCAGGACCCGCGTCCCCTCGACGGGGGCGAGCCAGACCGACATCTCGCGGTTCTCCTCCATGAACTTCACCCCCGGCCGGTCCGGGCGGTGGCCGGCCACCGCCTGGTAGCGGGCGTTGCAGACGAGCACCGGGCCGGCATAGCCGGGCTTCTGAACCGGGCGCGTCTCGGCGTAGCTCAGCACCACGTTGAAGCGGGTGGCGCCATCGAAGACCGGCAGGGTGCGGTTGCAGTTTTCCGGATCGAGGGGCTCGCCGCGTCCCTGAGTCGGCATCAGCAGGGCGCTGACCGGGTCGATGATGCCGCGCTTGTTGGAGGCTGTGACCGGGACGCGGTCCTGCATGTCGACGAGGGGCGGCGTGATCTCGGCCTGGACCACGTTGCCGTGCGCCAGGGCCATGCGCACCGCGATTCCGGAACTGGCCGTCTGGGTCGCGATGGCGAAGGCGCCGGGCTGCGGTGCCGCCGCGAAGCTTCCGGAGGCCCGGGCCGAGCCCTTGCCGCCGGTGATCGCGCCGACGAGGCCCGTGAGCACCGCCGACACGTCCATGAGGTAGCGGTCGCGGTCGAACGAACCGGCCAGCCGCGCCGTGCCGATCGGCAGGCCGGCGAGGTTAATGCCGTAATCGACCGCCACGGTCGCGGCAGCCCCCGCGGCCCGCTTCGCGCGCGACGCCCGCGAGGCGGCATCGGCCGGAGCCATGAGGGCGGCGAGGGCGAGGAGGCTGCCCGCGAGGCGCCCGGCAGCGTGCTTTGTCACAGGCTTGATCATCCGACGGATTGGCGTGGCGCTCATGAT
>NZ_BACT01000427.1:0-11226 GCF_000333255.1 Methylobacterium sp. B1
CGATTTTGCAGGTTCGAACCCGGGCCCGGCCCGAGGGTTCGAATGCGGCTTTTCATCCGCGCCTCCGGAACGGACGAATTGCCCGAACGTTCTACATTCTCCAGCCAAGTTTCCGGCGCGGCGCGCCAAGCAAGGGGCAGGTCAGCATGGCGATCCAGGGTGAGCGGATCCGGATCCTCAACGATGTCGAGCCCCGCGGAGACGGCGCCTACGTCCTGTACCTGTTGCAGCAGGCCAACCGGGCGACGTTCAACCCGGCCCTCGAACTCGCCATCGAGGAGGCGAACCGCCTCGGCCTGCCGGTGGTCGCCTGCTTCGGCCTGCTCGACGGCGCCAGCGGCTTTCCCGAAGCCAATGCCCGGCACTACGCCTTCCTGCTGCAGGGTCTCGCGGATGCGAAGGCGGGCCTGGAGAAGCGCGGGATCGGCTTCGTCATGCGCAAGGTCTCGCCCGCGCAAATCGCCATCGACCTCGCCGCCGACGCGGCGCTCCTCGTCCTCGACCGCGGCTATCTCGCCATCCAGAAGGGCTGGTACCGGGAGATCGCCGAGGCGGTGACGACGCGGATCGTCCAGGTCGAGGGCGACGTCGTCGTGCCGGTCGAGACGGCCTCGGGAAAGCACGAATACGCCGCCCGGACGCTGCGGCCGAAGCTGAACCGGCTGTGGGACCCGTTCATCGCGGCGCTGAAGCCCCGCACGGTGAAGCACAAGGCCGATCGCCTGAAGCTGAAGAGCGCGGTCGACGTCTCCGATCCGGAGGCGGTACTCGCCGGGATGAGCCTCGACCGGGCGGTCGGGCCGGTGAAGCGGTTCACCGGCGGCGAGACGCAGGCCCGCAAGCGCCTGAAGGCGTTCCTGAAGAATGGGTTTGCCGGCTACGGCGCGGGGCGCAACAGGCCGGAGGCGGCGGCCGCCTCGCACATGAGCCCGTACCTGCATTTCGGGCAGATCTCGCCGGTCGAGATCGCCCTGGCGGTCCGGGAGGCCGGGATCGGCGATTCCGACGACCGCGGTGCCTATCTGGAGGAGCTGATCGTCCGGCGCGAGCTCGCCATGAACCACGTCTTCTACACGGAGGGCTACGACGACTACGACAAGGCCGTCCCGGACTGGGCGCGCAAGACGCTGGCCGAGCACGCGACCGACGCGCGCCCGCACGCCTACTCGGAGAAGCAGCTCGCCGCCGGCGAGACCCACGACCGCTACTGGAACGCCGCGATGCGCGAGATGCGCGAGACCGGCTACATGCACAATCAGCTGCGGATGTACTGGGGCAAGAAGATCCTCGAATGGTCCCCGTCGCCGAAGGAAGGCTTCGCCCGGACGCTCCGGCTGAACAACCGCTACTTCCTCGACGGGCGCGATCCGAACTCCTTCACCAACGTCGCCTGGGTGTACGGCCTGCACGACCGGCCCTGGCAGAAGCGCAAGATCTTCGGCACCGTGCGGTATCAGAGCGAGAACTCGCTCAAGAAGTTCGACGCCAAGGCCTATGTGCGGGCCGTGGAGACGCTCTGCGCGGCCGAGGGGTGAGGGGGCGCGCCGCCCGTCCGGCGTTTTCCGGGCGCAGGAGCATCGTCGCAATCATCGCGCGACGGCGCGCCCGGTCCGTGCGGTCCCCCCACCGTATTGCAACGCTTTCTTCGGCCGGATCCCGGGTCTCAGCAGCACACAGGTTTGTGAAGAAACGCTGTCCCGGCTCCGGGTGTTTCGAGCGCACTTCCGGCTCCTCGCAAACGGCCGGACATCATCCGGTGACATCTCGGTCCGACCGAGACCGGATCATCGCTATAGCTTGCGACTGAAAGGAGGACGACGATGCGAATGAAGCTTGCAGGCGCAGCACTCCTCGCGCTCGGAACCTTGACCGCCACGGTCGGCACGGCGGACGCCGCCCAGGGCTGCGGCCCGGGCTTCCACCGGGGCTGGTCCGGCTGGTGCAAGCCGAACTGGCGTCCCTACGCCTACCGCCCGGTCTACTACGCGCGGCCGGTGGTCTACGGCTGGCACCGTCCCTGGGCTTGGCGCCGGGTCGGCTGGCACCGCCCCTGGGGCTGGCACCATCATGGGGGCTGGCGCCGGGCCGCGTGGCATTACCGCTGGTGAGCGGTGGGGCCGGCACGCGCGTGCCGGCCTCCCTTGAAACGGGTCTTTCCTCGACCGTTGCGCTATAGCGTCCGCTCCGGCTGCGCGGACGAGGTGCTCTTTCATGGTCGAGATGCGGGACGACGTTGGGGACACCAAGGATGCCCCGCCGCCGCAACGCTCGCGCTACCGCCGCTCGATCATGCGCCTGCGGTCGGCCTCGATGGAGGCCTTTCCCCTCTGGCGCGGTCGCCTGCTCTTCCTGGTCGGCGGCATCGGCGTGGGTCTCGCCGCCGTGCTGATGGCCAAGGGCGCCGACCTCGCGCAGGACGGGTTCCGGCGCCTCACCGCGCCCTCGCCGCTGATCGCCCTGGTGCTGACGCCGGCGGGCTTCGCCCTCGCGGCGCTCCTGGCCCGCACGGTCTTCCCGAATTCGCAAGGGTCGGGCATCCCGCAGGTGATCGCCGCCCGGCATGCCCGGGACGCGCGCTTCCGCTTCTCCCTGATCTCGCCGCGGGTGGCGGTGGGCAAGGTGCTGGTCCTGTTCCTGGGCCTGCTCTGCGGCGCCTCGGCGGGCCGCGAGGGGCCCACCGTGCAGGTGGGCGCGGCGATCATGGCGGCCTTCGGGCGCCTGACCCCCGAGCGCCTGCCCGGGCTGCTGCTCGCGGGCGGCGCGGCCGGCGTCGCGGCGGCCTTCAACACGCCGCTGGCCGGCATCGTGTTCGGCATCGAGGAACTGGGCCGCGCCTACGAGGCGCGCTCCTCGGGCCTGATCGTCGCCGGGATCGTCGCGGCGGGCCTGACCTCCCTCGGGCTTCTGGGCAATTACACCTATTTCGGGACGACCGATGCCGCCCTGCCGCTGGCGGCGGCCTGGATCGTGCCGCTCGTCGCCGTGGTCGGCGGCCTCGCGGGCGGGCTGTTCAGCCGCGTCGTGATCCTGTTCGCCCGCGGCCTGCCCGGGGCGGCCGGGCGGCTGATCCGGCGGCGGCCCGTCGTGTTCGCCGCGGTCTGCGGGCTGTGCGTCGCCCTCTGCGGCCTCGCCTCCGGGGGCGCGGCCTACGGGACCGGCTACGAGGAGGCCCGGGCCATCCTCCACGGGGATGCGGCGGCCGGCTGGACCTACGCGCCCCTGAAATTCGGCGCCACCGTGCTGAGCTCGATCAGCGGCATCCCCGGCGGCCTGTTCGCGCCGTCCCTGGCGGTCGGCGCCGGCCTCGGCGGCACGGTCCACGGCCTCCTGCCGGACATGCCCGTGGGCGCCGTGGTGCTGATCGGGATGGTGGCCTACCTGACCGGCGTGCTGCAGGCGCCGATCACCAGCTTCGTCATCGTCACCGAGATGACCCAGAACCACGCGATGGTGATTCCGCTGATGGTCGCGGCCCTCCTGGCCGATGCCGCCTCCAAGGCGGTCTGCCGGGGCGGGCTCTACCACACCCTGGCGGAGATCATGCTGGAGCGCGCCGACGTGCCGGCGCAGCCCGTGGCGAAGACCGGTTGACCTCACGTAAGACTATAAGCGGCGCGGGCCGGAATCCGCGGAACGGTCTCGCTTGGCGTCGGTTGAGGCAGAAGCGACAGGCCCCGCGCCGGGCCGCAGCCGGAGTGACGTCATGACCCTTCTGAAATGGGCCCTCATCTGCTTCGTGATCTCGCTGATCGCCGGCGGTCTCGGCTTCACCGGAATCGCCTCGGGAGCCGGCTCGCTGGCCCGCATCCTGTTCGGGCTGTTCCTGGTCATCGCCATCGTGATCGTGGTCATCGCCTTCGCGGTCGGTCAGGCGGTCTTCTGAGGCCGGCACCGTGCGCGGCACGGTCTGCCTCGTCACCGGGGCGACCGGCGGCATCGGCTACGAGACGGCCCTCGGGCTCGCGCGCCTCGGCGCGCGGGTCGCGATCGTCGGCCGGGACGCCGGGAAGCTGCAGGCCTGCGCCGACCGGATGCGCGCCGCGGTGCCCGGTGCCGCCGTGGAGCCGCACTGCGCGGACCTGTCCGCGCAGGCCGAGATCCACCGGCTCGCCGAGACCCTGCGGGCCGCCTATCCGCGCCTCGACGTGCTGGTGAACAATGCCGGCGCGATCTTCGACCGGCGCACGCTGACCGCCGACGGCATCGAGCGCACCTGGGCGCTCGACCATCTGGGCTACGTGCTCCTGACCCTGGAACTCCTCGATCCCCTGAGGCAAGCGTCGGCGGCCGGCGGAAGGCCGCGGATCGTCAACGTCGCCTCGGCGGCCCATTACCGGGGGCATATCGACTTCGACGACATCGAGGGCGCCCGGCGCTACCGGGCGATGGGGGCGTATGCCCAGGCCAAGCTCGGCAACGTGCTGTTCACCTATGCCCTGGCCCGCCGGCTGCGCGACAGCGGCATCACGGTGAACGCCCTCCATCCGGGGGTGGTCAACACCGGCTTCGCCAAGAACACCGGCGGCCTGTTCGGCGCGGCCTGGGCCCTGATGCGGCCGTTCCTGATCACGCCCGAGAAGGGCGCACGGACCTCCCTCCGCGTGGCCAGCGCCCCTGACCTCGACGGCGTCACCGGCCGCTACTTCTCGCACGGGCAGCCGAAGGTCTCCTCGGCCGAGAGCCGCGACGAGGCCGTGCAGGAACAGCTCTGGGCGCTCAGCCTCCGTCAGGTCGGCCGGAGCGACTGAACGGCGCGCCCATCCCGATGGACGCGCCGGCTGGCGGCACTGGCCACGTGGAGGCGGACGAGACCTTCATCGGCGTTGAGCCCGGCAAGCCGAAAACACGTCAGGTCGAAGCACGAACGACCGACGATCCGGCGGCACACCCGCAACGCATGGTCCGCCCTCGGCCTCCCTAATGGGGGGCCTCGCCGAGGATTTCCCCCGTCTTGGGATCAAGCTCGAACTTCATTTTCTGTCCGTTTTTGATCCCTTCGCCGTCCCAATGCCCATCGTCGGCCTCGATTTTCGTGATCGACGTGTAGCCCGACGATAGAAGCTTGGCTTTGACCTGTTCCACCGGCATCCAGTCCGGCCCCGGCTGATCGGCCATGGCGGTGACGGGCGCGCTTGCGCCGAGGGCAAGGACGAGTGCGAGCATCGTTCGCTTGATCATTGTCTGTATCTCATGAGGTCACGCGGAGAATGATCTAGGGTGCCCCAGTCATACGGGGGGTATCGCATCGTCATTTTCTGCCGGCCGCTTCAGTCACCGGCCCTGGCGGACGGCCGAACGATAGAATTGCCGTTCCGAAAGACTGAGCCAATGTCGCGACGCCGCTCTCGTCGCGATGCAGGAGATGGCCGAACTCAGGTCTGTCTCGCAGACGCCGCGTCCCTCGAAGGGGGCAGCCGTGCAGGCGTGGAACAGGCCGTCATCGGGACGAGCCGGGCGACCCTGACCCTCGCCCGAGAGGGCACAAGGGACGCAGCGCCCCGCGGGCGATGACGTGGGTGGTCGCAAGCGCGGCGATCTCCGCCACGAGATCGGGGGCACCGCACGTTCTCATGGCCGTCCCGGCGAGGGGCCGACCCTCCTCGCCCGGATGCTCGACCGGCCGCCGTCTGATGCGTCCCCGCGTGAGGACGCGGGATCGACGCCGCGATCCGGCTTCGCCGCTTCAGATGCGAGACCTGCGGGCCGGGGGCCCAGCGAGTCCCGTTCAGGCCGCCCGCCGCACCGTGTGGTCGCCGTGGTGCTGGATCTCGATGAACACCCGGGTCACGTCGGGGCTGCGCGCCTTCAGCGCCCGGTCGAGGCGGGTGACGAGGCTCTCGACATCCCCGGCGCTGAGGTCGTCGGCCATGTCGATGCTGAGATTGACCAGGATGTCGGAGGGGCCGAGGTGCTGGGTCAGCACCTCGTTGATGTGGAGCACGCCCGGCTCGGCCCGGGCCAGCTCCGTGATCGCCGCGACGATCTCGGGATCGGCCGCCTCGCCGATCAGAAGGCCGTGGGTCTCGACCATGAGGAACACCGCCATGCCGACGAGCACGAGGCCGATGCCCACCGACGCCCAGCCATCGAGGCTCGGCATCTCCAGGATATGCGACAGGGCCACGCCCGCGAGCGCGATGACGAGGCCGATTAGGGCGGCGGTGTCCTCGGCGAGCACCGTGAACAGGGTCGGATCCTTGCTGCGCCGGATCGCCCGCACGGCCGAATGCTGGCCCTTCTCGGCCCAGAACTGGCGCATCGCCACGAAGAAGGAGGTGCCCTCCGCCGCGATGGCGAAGCCGAGGATCCCGACATTCACCCAGAGGCCCGGCAGCCGATAGCCGAACAGCTCGGCATCGACGTCCGGCTCGGGATGGCGGATCCGCTCGATCCCCTCGTAGATCGCGAAGAGGCCGCCGCCGAGGAAGATCATCAGCGCCACCACGAAGGCGTAGAAGTAGATCTCGCGCCCGTAGCCGAACGGGTGGCGGGCATCGGCCGGGCGCCCGGCCCGCTTCATGCCGACGAGCAGCAGCACCTGATTGGCCGTGTCGACCACCGAGTGCACGCCCTCGGCGAGCATCGCCGTCGAGCCGGTCAGCGCACCGCCCACGAACTTCGCCGCCGCGATGGCGAGATTGGCCCCCGCGGCCGCGTAGATCGCCCCCGTGCTCTCGTGCGCCATCCGGAACTCCTTGCGCGCGCCGCGTGCCGACCTGCGCGCCTCGTTGGAAGCCGGACCGACGGAGCCCGGCACGGCGCTGCGGCCGTGGCGAGGCAAGCGTTGCGGCAGGCCGCTTGTTCCCGTGTGGACGCGGGTGGGTGGCCCGTGCAACCTGCAACCGCTCGACGACCGCTCACGGAGACCCGGAGGCAGCATGGCCGACGCCCCCTACGATCCCGACAACATCTTCGCCAAGATCCTGCGGGGCGAGATCCCCTGCCACCGCGTCTACGAGGACGACCATACGCTGGCCTTCATGGACGTGATGCCCCAGGGGGAAGGCCACACCCTGGTGATCCCGAAGGCGCCGTCGCGGGGCCTGCTCGATGCCGATCCGGAGTCGCTCGGCGTCTTGATGGCGCGCGTCCAGAAGGTCGCCCGCGCCGTGAAGGCGGCGTTCCAGGCCGAGGGGCTGACCCTCTTCCAGTTCAACGAGCCGGCCGGGGGCCAGACCGTCTTCCACCTGCACGTCCACATCATCCCGCGGCGTGAGGGCGTGCCGCTCAAGCGCCACGAGGGCGGGATGGCCGACAACGCGGTCCTGGCCGAGCATGCCGCACGCATCCGCGCGGCCCTGGAGGGGCAGGGCTGAGGATCAGGCCGCGCTCGCCGGATCGGCCGACTGGGCCATGCTGGCGAGCAGGCGGCGCAGGGCGGCGTTCTCGGTCTCGAGTTCGCTGACGCGCTTCAGCAGCAGGGTCACGGAGGCGTCCGTCGCGGCCGCAACGGGCGCCGCGGGCGCGGCGCTGGCCGGCTGCTCGAAGGTCACGCCGATGCCGTCCTCCCGGCGCCAGCGCAGGATGGCCCGGTAGGTCCGATCCTTCTGCGGAATGTAGAGATCGAAGGCCTCCGGGAGCGTGGTGGCGTCGCTCATGACGAGCCGTGCACCGGCGGAGGACATGTCGCGCACGAGGCAATCGAAGCTCGACGAGCCGTTGTTGAAGACGATGCGACCCTTGAGGAAGACCCTCTGGCGCGCCTCTCTGCGATGCTCCGACATGCGGCCGGCTCCGAAGCTGACGATGCCGCCAGTCCTGCACGCCAGCCCTTAAGGAATCTTCGTTGCGATCGCAGAGTCGGGGCCCGCCGCGCGGCGGGATCCCTGCCGACGGGGGGCCCATCGCCGGGTCCCGGCTCGGCGCGCGGGGCGATCCGGTTTCAAGCCGGCGCGGCTGGCGCCGCCGGGCGGACGGCGTTCTTCGTGCTGCGTTGCGGAACGCCGGCCGGCGGCTCGGCCCGCGCGCCGCATGGGCGCGCTCAGTCCTTCCCGATGCCCCCGCTCACGCGATGAAGCGCCGGTCCACCGTCTGGAACAGGTAGAATCCGTTGAAGCGCACGGCGGTGTCGGCGGCTCGGTCGTCGAAGTCGAGGGGTTGCCGGCTGCCGTCGCAGAGCTTGCCGCCGAAGGTCCAGCGGCCGGCGCCGATGAAAGGCGGGACGGTGCTGGCCTCAGGCACCGCGCAGCAGAGACCCTCGACGCTCTTGAGCTGGAACAGGTTGTAGCTTCGCATCCGAAGTCCTCCGCCTGGCCGCCCTCAAAGCCAAATTTTCCCAATACGGCATTTTGCATTGCGAAGAATCGGCTTGACCGTGCTCATAATGGCACAATCGGTCGAGTTTGTGTCGGTCAAGTTTCGGGGACGTTTCGGTTCAACTCCGCGATCCAGATGCGCGCCGACCCGTCGGAGGGCGCGCGCCAGTCGCCCCGGGGCGAGAGGGAGCCGCCGGCCGAGACCTTCGGCCCATTGGGGAGCGCCGAGCGCTTGAACTGGCTGAAGCCGAAAAAGCGGGTGAGGAACACGCCGAGCCAGCGGCGGATCTCGGGCAGGTCGTAGGCGACCCGCTTGGCCTCGGGGAAGTCCGGCGCCCAGAAGCCGCTGTCCCTGTCGCCCCAGGCGTGGAGCGCCAGGAAGGCGATCTTCGAGGGTCGGAACCCGTAGCGCAGCGTGTAGAACAGGTTGAAGTCCTGCAGCGCATAGGGGCCGATCGTGGCCTCCGTGCTCTGCGGGCTGTCATCCTGGTCCACCGGCACCAGCTCGGGGGAGATCTCGGTGTCGAGGACCGCCTGGAGGGTGCGCGCCTCGTCCGGCCCGACCTCGCCGTGGCCGATCACCCAGCGGATCAGGTGCTGGATCAGGGTCTTCGGCACGCCGGCATTGACCGCGTAGTGGCTCATCTGGTCGCCGACGCCGTAGGTGCACCAGCCGAGCGCCAGCTCCGAGAGGTCGCCGGTGCCGACCACGATGCCGCCCGCCTGGTTGGCCAGCCGGAACAGGTAATCGGTGCGCAGGCCCGCCTGCACGTTCTCGAAGGTCACGTCGTAGACCGCCTCGCCCCTGGTGAAGGGGTGGTTCATGTCGGCGAGCATCTGCCGGGCGGCCGGGCGGATATCGATCTCGGCGGCCGTGCAGCCCAGGGCCTTCATGAGGGCGTGGGCATTGGTCTTGGTGGCGTTCGAGGTGGCGAAGCCCGGCAGCGTGTAGGCCAGGATGTCCGAGCGCGGATAACCGAGGCGGTCGAAGGCCTTGGCGATCACGATGAGCGCGTGGGTCGAATCGAGGCCGCCCGAGACGCCGATCACGGCCCGGCGGGTGCCGGTGGCCTCCAGGCGCTGGGCGAGGCCGGCGACCTGGATGTTGTAGGCCTCGTAGCAATCCTGGGCGAGGCGCGTCGGGTCGGCGGGCACGAAGGGAAAGCGCTCGATCCGCCGGATCAGCCCAAGATCGGCCTCCGGCGGGTCGAGCCGGAACGGGACCCGGCGATAGGGCAGGGCCTGGCGCCGGGCGTCGTCGTCGAAGCTGCCGGCCTGGAGGCGCTCCTGGGCGATCAGGTCGAGGTCGATGTCGGCGAGCGTCGTCACCGGGCCCGCGGGGAAGCGCTCGCCCTCGGCCAGCCGCACGCCCAGCTCGTCGATGCTGGTCTGGCCGTCCCAGGACAGGTCGGTGGTCGATTCGCCCTGGCCGGCGGCGGCATAGACATACGCGCAGGCGCCGCGCATCGCGGCCGCCCGCGAGAGGAGCGCCCGCGACTCGGCCCGGCCGACGGTGATCGGGCTGCCCGAGAGGTTGGCCAGCACCGTGGCGCCGGCCAGGGCCGCGCGCATGCCCGGGGGCTCGGGAACCCACAGATCCTCGCAGATCTCCACCCCGACCACGAGGCCCGGCAGGTCCTCGGCCGGGAACAGCAGGTCGGTGCCGAACGGCGCCTCGTGGCCGGCGACCCGGATGGTCTCGCCGGTGATCCCGGCGCCGGAGGCGAAGTGGCGCTTCTCGTAGAACTCCCGGTAGTTCGGCAGGAAGGTCTTCGGCACGACGCCGAGCAGGCGGCCGCCCTGGATGGCGAGCGCGGTATTGTAGACGCGGTGGCGCCAGCGGAGCGGCGCGCCGACCAGCAGCAGCGGCCGGAGATTGGCCGATTCGGCGATCACCCGGGCGGCGGCGGCCTCGACCGCGTCCAGCAGGGTCTGCTGGAGCAGCAGGTCCTCGATCGCGTAGGCCGAGAGGCCGAGTTCGGTGAAGACCGCCAGCGCGGCCCCCGAATCGTGGCACCTCCGGGCGAGGTCGAGGATCGCGTCGGCGTTGCGCTCGGGCTCGGCCGGGTGGCTCCGGCCTGTGCAGGCCGCAACCCGGGCGAAGCCGTGGCGGTAGAGGGAGCGGAAGCGCGCCGGCGATTCGGAGGTGGCTGGATACACGGGCACCTGTCCGGATGAGGAATGGCTGCGGGTATCATATGGCATGCGGCCCGGCACGGGCGATCGGACGCGGTCGGCGCCCGCGG
Source organism: Methylobacterium sp. B1 (assembly GCF_000333255.1). Lineage (NCBI taxonomy): Bacteria > Pseudomonadati > Pseudomonadota > Alphaproteobacteria > Hyphomicrobiales > Methylobacteriaceae > Methylobacterium > Methylobacterium sp. B1. The sequence continues at coordinate 10,502 of NZ_BACT01000427.1, forward strand.
CGGCTTGGCTGCACGGCGCACGAACCGCTCTGTTTCCCGGCATGGTTTCCGCAGCGCGGCCCGTGGCAAGCCTCCATTAACGACGAATGGCCTAACTCAGGAACAGCCGCCGCGCGTCGGCGGATCCCTGTTTCGAGTATCGTCTGAGAACCCATGCGCGCATCGGGACGGCCTCCGTACTCCCACCGTGACCCCGCCCGCCCCGTCCGCGGCGGCGACCGCTCGGGCCTCTCCCTGGGAGCCCTGGCGCACCGGCTGATGGCGCTCCGCGCGAGCCTCACCCGCCGCCTGTCCGGCTCCCCGGCCGGACTCCCCGCCCGCCCGTCCTACGGCGCCCCCGGGCGCCGGGCGGAGCCGAGCTGGCTCACGCCGCCGGGCGCGATGGTCGGCCGCGAGGCCGCCGAGCGCGCCCCGCGCGCGGCCGCGCCCGAACCGCACTGGCCGGACCAGGTCTTCGACGACCGGGCGAGCCTCGACGCCCTGGATGCGCCGGCCTTCGAGAGCCGGATCGACCGCAGCGCGTCCTCGCCGGGCGTGCTGGTGCGCCAGCCGCGCCGCCCCGCCGCCATCGCCCCCGAGGGCGTGCCGGCCGGTGCGCCGGTCGCCGCGCCGGTCCAGGCCGCCGCCCCCTCGGCCGTGCGCTACACCCGCACCCCCGATTCTGTCCTGCAAGAGCGCCGCCAGCGCGCCCTGGAGGCCGAGCGCGTCGCCCTGGAGCGCGCCCG
>NZ_BACT01000426.1:0-3180 GCF_000333255.1 Methylobacterium sp. B1
GAGTGGATCGGCCCCTACGACGACGAGCGGCTCGGCCTGCAGAAGGTCGCGCCGATCTACCACTATCCCGGCTTTGGGGAGGGCGGCGCCATGCTGCACTTTTGGTTCAACGCCGAGGCGTGGAAGGCGCTGCCGAAATCCTACCAGGCGATCCTCCGGGCCGCCGCCGCCGAGGTCGGCGCCGACGTGCAGGCCAAGTACGACGCCCGCAACCCGCAGGCCCTGCGCCGGCTGGTGGCCGGGGGTGCGCAGCTGAGGCCCTTCCCCCAGGACGTCATGGAAGCCGCCCTGAAGAACGCCAACGACGTCTACGCCGAGATCGCCGCCAAGAACGCCGATTTCCGTCGCGTCTACGAGGCGATGCGCACCTTCCGCAACGAGGAGTACCTCTGGTTCCAGGTGGCGGAATACACCTACGACAACTTCATGATCCGCGCCCGGGCGCGGGGCTGAAGCGCGCGCCGCCGCAGGGGATCCGGCTCCGGCCTCGGGGGACGCGTCAAAGATGGGGATGCCGGGGCCGCGCGCGATTGCAACGCGAGGGCGGCCGGCTCTAGCGTCCGGCACGGCTTCGGCGAGGGAGACGGCTGCATGTTCGGGACGCTGCGGGTCGGATTGGCGCTGCTCGGGGCGGCCTTGCCCCTTCAGGCCGTCGCACAATCGGCCGCCAACCTGACGGCCCTGCGCGGGCTGGTCCCGGTGGCGCGGTTGCAGGCCTCACCCGCGGGCAAGGCGGCGCTCGACGCGAACCTGCAAGTCACCGGCGACATCCAGACCGGCGACCTCAAGCAGCCGACGCTCCTGCCGTTCCCGGAGCAGCAGCAGCTCGCCCTGCGGGACTGCTTCATCACCGACGGCAACGCCGCCGGCCTCGCGGACGGTCTGGGCACGACCCTCGCGCAGGCCTACCAGGCCAAGGCGACCTACAGCGACTACAAGACCTTCACGAGCATCGCGCCGGCGGTGGCCAACCTGATCGGCTACACCAACAACGTCACCAAGTCGGATTCGAATTCCGGCAAATACTTCTTCGCCAACGCCACCACCAACGGCAAGACCCCGGTCACCGACGCGGCTGCCGCGATCCTGGCGGACGGCGCCGTGACCGACGTGTTCGGCAAGGCCTATGACCGGCCCGCCGGCAGCCCCGGCGCCGACCGCTACGGCAATTCGCGCCCGTTCCAGACCCTGCCGCGCCTGCGGGCCTATCGCGGCCAGGATTACTTCGGCGCTCCGTCCCACAGCCTCGACTGGTTGCGCGGCCCCGCGCAGGATCTCGTCAACAGCCCGTCCTATCCGAGCGGCCACACCACCTACGGCTACACCGAGTCCATGGTGCTCGCGCTCCTCGTCCCCGAGCGCTACCAGCAGATGGTTGCCCGCGCCGCCGAGTACGGCAACGACCGGATCATCGTCGGGGCGCATTACGCCATGGACGTGCTGGGCGGCCGGGCGACCTCGCTGCACGCCCTGGCCCATCTGCTCGCCAACGATCCGGTCTATGTCGGCCAGATCCGGAAGAATCCGGCCGTCCTCGATCAGGCGACCGCCGAGGCCGACAGGACGGTGGGCGTGACCGATTACCGGGCGCTCCTGGCCGAGGCCCGCGCGGCGATGGCCGAGGCGCTGAAGGCCGGCTGCGGCGATACGGTGGCGGCCTGTGCCGCAAAGGATACGGGCCGCTTCAAGGACCCGGCCGCCAACGCGGCCTTCTACGCGGCGACCCAGACCTACGGCCTGCCGGTGGTGCACCCGGAGACCGCCGGCCGGCAGGAGGATGTCGCCAAGATCGCCCCGGAGGCCGGGCACCTGCTTACCGCGGCCTTCCCGGCGCTGACGCTGGACGAGGCCAACGCCATCCTCACCGAGACGCAGGGACCGGGCGGCGGCTTCCTCGACGACGGCTCGGAATTCGGCGTCTACGCCCGCCTCGACCTCTATACGGCGGCCGGCAAGGCCGCCGCGCTGGCGGCGCAACGGGCGGGGACCAGCGCGACGCGCTGAGGGGCCGGCGGTCGCGCCCGCTCCCTCCACCCGGGCCGGAACGACGGCACGCCGGCGCGGCCGGCGCCGTCGGGACAGGGCCGAGGGCGCCGCCGCGGATCCCGGCGCCGCCGCTTATGGCGTCCGCTTGCGCAGGACGAACTGTCCCAGGGCCAGGAACTTCTGCGCCCGCTTGCCCGTGTCGACCTCGGTGGTGAACACGTTGCCCTGCGAGTCGATCGCGAGGTTGTGGACCCAGTGGAACTGGCCCGCCATGCGCCCGTTCCGGCCGAAGGCGCCGACCACCTCACCCGTATCCCGCGCGAGCGTGCGCACCTCGTTGTTGGCCCCGTCGGCATTGAGCAGGTAGGTCTCGTCGGCGTCCGGCCAGAGGGCCAGTTCCCAGACCGAGCCGTTGGCCCGGGTGTTCTTCTCGACGAGGATCTCCTTCACGAAGGTCCCGTCCTTTTTGAAGACCTGGATGCGGTCGTTGGTCCGGTCGCAGACATAGACCAGCCCGTCCCGGGCGATCCGCACGCAATGGACCGGGTTGGCGAATTGCCGGGACGGGGCCGCCGCCGGATCGTAGGGGCCGAGCTTGTCGTCGGTCGGCGGCTTGCCGTAGGCGCCCCACATCCGCTTGAACGCGCCCGTGTCCCGGTCGAAGACGATGATGCGGTGATTGAAGTAGCCGTCCGCGACGTAGACCTCGTTGGCCGCCATGTCGAAATCGACGTTGGCGGGCTTGCCCAGGCGGGTCGTGTCCTGGCTGTCGGTCTGCGGACCGGACTTGCCGATCTGCAGGACGAACTTGCCCTCGGGGGTGAATTTCAGGAGCTGGCCGTCCTGCTCGCCGTTGCCGGCGATCCAGACGAAGCCCTGGCCGTCGATCTGGATCCCGTGCTCGTTGGACGGCCAGTCGTAGCCGGTGCCGGGGCCGCCCCAGCTCCGCAGCAGCGTCCCGTCCTGGGCGAATTCCAGAACCGGCGGGGCGGGCCTGCAGCACTTCGTGCGCGGCGGATCGAGGCTGGCCGCCTTCTCGTCGTCGGTGAGCGTCCGCGGCCGCTGGACCACCCAGACATGATCCTGGGCGTCGACGGCGACGCCGGCCGCCTGACCCATGATCCAGTCGTTCGGCAGCGGCTTCGGCCAGGACGGGTCGACCTGGAACCGCGGCGGCTCCGCGGTCGCAGGGCC
>NZ_BACT01000425.1:0-7245 GCF_000333255.1 Methylobacterium sp. B1
GTCGCAGCAGAATTCGTGGCTGAAGCCGCGGCGGGATCTAGGGACAGGCTGGCGAGCTCGATCGTGGTGCCGGCCAGGGCGGCCGGCCGACGCGGCGGCAGCGGCACCTCGACGGCCTCGGTCGGGACCTCCGCCACTGCGGCCGCGGTGGGCGCGTAGGCCAGGGCTGAGGCCGCCGCGGTGTTCCGGGTCTCGGCGGCGCCGCCGCTGAACAGGCTCGCCAGGGCGCTGGCCGAGGCCGCGACGGGCGCCACCACCGCGGCGACTTCCGTGGAAATGCCCTGGCGCTTGGCTGCGTAGTAGTAGCCGCGGTTATAGTATTGATACGCTTGGCCGAGATTGCCCTTGGCGGTCCGATAGGCGCCGGCAAGATAGGCTACGCCGTAGCGAAGGTTGGTTTCGGGATCGTACAGGCCGGCCGCATCGCCGGTGTAGCCGAGGCTGCGGGCAGTCGCGTGCTTGATCTGCATCAGGCCGAGGGCGCTGCCGCCCTTGGCCCGCGGATTGTAGTTGCTCTCGCGCTTGACGACGGCGTGAACGAAGCTTGCCGGCACGCCGTTCGCCTTGGCCTGCTGCTCGATCAACGCGTCGATATTGTCGTGCGCGCTCTGCCCGAAGGCGGCTGCGGGCACGACCGCGAGGACGGCGGCCAGGATGAGGCGATGCATTCCGAGACCCGGTGCTGCTTGTTCTGTGGTCAAGCTAGGTCACGGGGAAATGAGGCCGGAAAGCGGCCCCGGTTCGGCAGCCTGTGGGCGGCCGGGGTGTCGGGAGCGTTTGTGATCCGCGGGCCACAGCGACGCGTCACGCGGCGGCGCGGCGATCCAAAGGGATGCCCGGGGCGGCGGCCGGGCGGTCAGGGAAGGAGGAAGCGCTCGACCGCATGGGCGAAGCCGTCCGCGTCGTTGCTGTCGGTGACCGCGCGCGCAGCCGCCTTCACCGCCGCTTCGGCATTGCCCATCGCCACGGAGAATCCGCTGTGCGCGAACATCGGACGGTCGTTGCCGGCATCGCCGAAGGTGGCGATCCGCTCCGGCGGGATGGCGAGATGCGCGCTCATCCAGGTGACGAATCGCCCCTTGTCGAGATGGGGTGGCGTCACGTCGAGGTAGTATTTCTGCGAACGGTGGATGGTGGCTTGACCGGCCAGGGCCGCCCCGATCCGGGCTTCGCAGGCTGCCAGATGGGCGTGGTCGCGGCTGACGCCGACGATCTTGGCTGCGCTCCCCATGAGTGGGCCGAGATCGGCGACGACGCGGGGCTCCGCGCCGATCGTGCGGCGTTCGAGGTCGGTATAGGGACCCTCCGGGTCGCGCAGCCACCACGCCCCTTCGGCGAAAACCCAGACGTCCAGTCCCTCGGCCAACAGCCGGTCGAGGGCCGACCGGGCCGCCGCCTCGGGGATGGTCCGTTCCTCGATGGTCGAGAGGTCCGGCCGCACGACGCTCGCGCCGTTGAACGCCCCCATCGGCAGGTCGAGCTCGAGTTCGGCGACCAGGTTCCGCAGCCCGATCGGCGGCCGGGCCGAGGCGATGCTGAAGCCGATGCCGGCCGCTCTCAGCCGCCGGACGGCCGTGACCGTCGCCTCGGTCAGGCGCTTGTCGCCGGTCACCAGGGTTCCATCGACGTCCGAGATCACCAGGGCGATGCCCGAAGCCTTGCCGGATCCTGCAATCATCCGCTCACTTCCCAACCGTATCCCGGCGCATTTCGGCCGCGAGTTCCGCGACCACCCGGTCGGCAATGGCCTCGGGCGATTCGCGGATGCCGACCGTGATCGGGTGTTCATCGGCCCCCGGAATCTCCAGGGCCGCAAACTGGCTGTCCAAGAGACGCGGCGGCATGAAATGGCCCTGCCGCTCGGCGAGGCGCTGCGCGATCAGGGTCCGGTCGCCGTCCAGATAGACGAGGCGAACCCGCTGGCTCCCGCGGGTGAGAACGTCCCGGTACGCGCGGCGGAGGGCCGAACAGGCCACCACGCCCGACTCGCCAGCGTCGAGGCGCTGCTGGATCCAAGTCGCAATCCGGGCCAGCCAGGGCGCGCGATCCGCATCGTCGAGGGCGAGGCCCGCATGCATCTTCGCCACGTGCTCCGGCGTGTGAAAGCTGTCGCCGTCCACGAAGATCCAGCCAAGCGTCTCGGCGATCAGCGCCGCCACGGTGCTCTTCCCGGAACCCGAGACGCCCATGACAACGAGCACCTGACCGGCGGCGGCCGTTCCGGCATCCGGCGCCGGCTCCGATTGGGACGTCATCCGGACCACCCTGGCTCCGAGGCGCGTCGGGGCGCTGCCCCTCACATCAATAGGAGCGGGTTTCCAGAAGGGAAGATCGCCGGGGATGCAAACGGGCTGCGGCGCCCGCAGGAACCGCGGCGCGGCCGGGCGCGTTCACCCCGCAGACGCCGAACATTTAGGGAACATGAGTCGCATGGCTAGCACAACCGCGAAGGCAACACCGAAGGCCGGCCGGGGTACCGGATCGCATCAGGACGCTACGGAGAACCCCAAGACCGACCCGAAGGACGTGTCGAACCAGATCAAGGATCCGGATCAGTGGACGACTGGCGGCGAGCCGATGACCGGCGCGCAGGCCTCCTATCTGAAGACGCTCTCGGAAGAGGCCAAGGAGCCGGCGGCGTTCGATCCTGACCTCGACAAGGCCGAAGCCTCGAAGCGGATCGACGATCTTCGCCACAAGGCCGGCCACGCCTGAGCCAAGCCGGGCGCGTTTCCCCCGGGCGCGCCCGTCGCCGTGTACGTCCGGGCGGCGTATCCCGGCCGGAATGGACAAGGTGGCCTGTTTCGAACACCTCGTTAAGCCGGCGGCAATGGCGAGAGGTTATCCCCCATGCAGCGCGTGAGGCCGCGCGGGCAGCGGGACTGAAAAGGCACGTTCGACCATGGATGAGCCGGGCGGCGGCGAAGCAGGACGGCGTGCGGTACGGGTCCGGACGGCGTTCGGCTTGACGGATCGGATTCGTGCCGAGGCCGTACGGTTCGCCCGCGACGTCCACGGATCCACGGCAATGGAATACGCCCTGCTCGGCGGCATGATCTTCCTCGTCGCCGTCGGCAGCATCCGGTACTACGTGTCCCGCGTCAGCGTCGTCTACGGCGACATCACCGCGGCAGTCACGCAGGGAAATTGAGCCGATCGGTCGCGGGATTTTGGCCATTGGGCTGGAGCGGCCAATGTGCGGCCGCTGATGACGTCCCGATTTGTATCTCGATATTTCGACCGCGGGCGAACGCCCGGCATTCGTCGTCTCTATGCCCCGAAAAAGCTGTGCTTAACGAGGATGACTTCGCAGTCTTGGCCGTGCCGGCCGGAGTGTGGCTCACCCGCTACGGACACCTGGGCCGCCATGGGCTAGGCACGGGCTCGGCAATACCGATGGGCAACATCTGGATGCGCAAACTTCCCCTTGTCCTGCTCGCCGTCACGGCGATGTCGGGCTGCACGTACCTGCCTGCGGCGGGTCCGACGGCGAGCGCGATCCAGGCGGGGGCGGAGGTGGCCACCGCCGACGGCGGCCTGCTCGCCCGCTACGAGATCATCGACGTCACGCCCTCGGTGGTCGAGGCCCTGCGCGGCCGGCCGCTGGACAGCCTGCTCGCCTCCTTCGGCGACCACCGTCCCTCCTCGGAGCCGGTGATCGGCGTCGGCGACATGGTCTCGGTCTCGATCTGGGAAGCCGGGTCGGGCGGCCTGTTCTCCGGGCCGCTGGTGGCCGACCGCTTCTCGGCGGGCTCCAAGTCCGCCCTCATCCCCGAGCAGCCCGTCGGGCGCGACGGCGCTATCTCGGTGCCCTACGCCGGCCGCATCAAGGTCGCCGGCCGCCGCACCCAGGACGTCCAGGCGCTCATCGAGAACGAACTCGCCGGCAAGGCCATCCAGCCGCAGGTGCTGGTCTCGGTCACCCGGCCGATCAGCCAGGCGGTGACCGTCACCGGCGAGGGCGCCGCCGGCGCCCGCCTGCCGCTCTCGGGCCACGGCGACCGCATCCTCGACGTCATCGCCGCCGCCGGCGGCAACCGCGCGCCGGTCAACGAGACCTTCGTGCGGCTCTCGCGCGGCCCGGTGACCGCGACCGTGCCGCTGACCACGGTGGTGTCGAACCCCAAGGAGAACATCTACCTGCGGCCCAACGACGTGCTCACCCTGGTGCGCGACCCGCAGACCTTCATCGCGGTGGGCGCGCTGGGCAACAGCACCGAGCTACCGTTCCAGGCCGACGGCATCACCCTGGCCCAGGCGCTGGCCAAGGCGCGCGGCCTGTCGGACTTCGCCGCCGACCCGGCCGGGACGTTCATCTTCCGGTTCGAGCCGGCCAGCGTCGTGCGGCGCCTCAGCCCCAGCTCGCGGCTGCTCGGCACGCCGCTGGTGCCGGTGGTCTACCGGATCGACATGCGCGATCCCAACAGCCTGTTCGTCTCCCAGGCGTTCCGCATGCGCAACCGCGATCTGGTCTACGTGTCGAACGCGCCGTTCACCGAGGTCCAGAAGGTGCTCACCGTCTTCAGCGGCATCACCGGACCGGTCTCCTCCGCCGCCTTGGCCTACTCCTACGCCAAGTAGGAGGCGGTCCGCATACGGGACAGCGGCGGAAAAAAATCGCGTTTCTCCGCGTCCTCGCGTATGGGCACAGGGTGCGGGGCGGGATCGGGGCTACGGAGCCGCATCCGCCGTCGCGCTGACCCGCCGCGCAAGGATGCCCAGAAGAGCCCGATGAAGATCGGACGTTTCGTCCCCGCCCACGGGCCGCTCCGGCCCGCACTGATAGCCCTGAGCCTGTGTCTCGCGTTCCTGCCGGCCACTCCTGCGGCGGCCGACGTGGTGATCGGCGTGGCCGTCCCGCGGTCGGGACCCTACGTGGCGGTCGGCGAGCAGGTGCTGCGGGGGGTCGAGGCTGCGGCCCGGGACGCCAACGCCATGGGGGGACTCGACGGCCAGCCCGTCACCCTCGACGTGCAGGACGATGCCTGCGATTCCAACACCGCCACTGCGGTGGCCAACCATTTCGTGCGCGGCAACGTCCGGCTCGTGGTCGGCCATGTCTGCTCCAACGCCTCGATCGCCGCCTCCGACATCTACGCCCAGAACGGCGTGGTGATGATTTCCGCGGCCTCGGTTGCGGCGCGGCTCACCGACAGGGGGCTGCCGACGATCTTCCGGGTGTGCGGGCGCGACGACGATCAGGCCCGCCTGTCCGCCGCCGTTCTGGCCGAGCGGTTCCGCGACCGGAAGATCGCTCTCATCCAGGACCAGACGCCCGCCGCCCGCAGCCTCGCCGCCGCCACGAAGGACAATCTCAACCGCATCGGCGTGAACGAGGCGCTGTTCCTGTCGTTCTCGCCCAGCGACGCCGACGATTCCGCCCTGGCCGACCGCCTCAAGGGCGCGGGGATCGAGGTCGTCTATTATGGCGGCGACGCCGCCGAGATGGGCCGCTTGGTGAAGATCGCCGCGGACCGGGGCTACCGGCCGCAATGGTTCGGCACCTCGGCCATCGCCACGCCGGATTTCGCCAAGACCGCCGGATCGGCGAGCAACGGCGTGCTGATGACCTTCTACCTCGACCCGAGCCGGCAGCCCGCCGCCGCGGCCGTCGTGAAGGCCTTCAAGGCTGAGGGCGTCGATCCCACCGGCTCGACGGTCTACGGGTATGCGGCGATGCAGGCCCTGGTTGCGGCCGGCAACTTCGCCCATTCAACCGAGGCGCGCCCCATCGCGCAGGCGTTGCATACGGAGCGGTTCGATCTCGTGCTCGGCACGGTCGGCTTCGACGCCAAGGGCGACGTCACCGCGCAGGGCTATGTGCTCTATGTCTGGAAGGACGGGAGCTTCACGCCGGCCGGGAAGTGAGAGCCCCGCCGCTCACAGCGCCTGCGCGGCCTCGACCTCGGCGCCGCGGCCGAGACCGCGAAGCAGCTCGGCGAGATGCGGGCGGACCTGCAGTTGCAGAGCGTGCAGCCGCCGCACCGCCGCGCTGAGCTGTCCCTCCCGATTCAGCATCGTGTCGGCGAAGCCGATCATGCGCGCATTCGGCCAAGCGGGCTCGCGCAGGGCGTGGAGACGCTCGACCAGAGCGGCGGCGGGAGTGGCGGGCTCGGCCTGCGCGAACAACATCAGCAGCGCCGCGGTGGAGCGCGACAGGCCGTAATGGCAATGAACCAGGAGATGGCCGGCGCCGTCGAGGTGCCGCCCGAAATCGAGGATCGCCCCGACATGCTCGGGCTCGGCGGGGTGAGGCCTTCGCCCGGGGCGAGGCAATCGTGGAACCGGAGGGTCGTGCGGGCATGGGCGCCGTAGGCGGTGAAGGCCTCGGGCTCCGGCGTTCCGGGATCGAGCAGCGACAGGACGTGGCTGACGCCGCGGGCGCCGTGGCCGGCCAGCTCCTCCAGGCCGCAGACGGTGTGCAGGGTGACGGCGGGCTCGGTTCGCATCCCCGGCGCCTAGCACGGGCGGAGGCCGGTTTCGAGGCGCGACGGAACCGCCCCGGCGCCCGCGGCTTTCGAGTACCGGCACGGACGTGCTACCTGCGACCTCCGATCCGGCCCCGGTCGGACCGGACCTGCTCGGACGAGATGCCGTTGGACGAACCTCACCTCGCGCGATCCCCCTCGGCCGGGACCCGGCGCCGGAGCGTGCTGACCGCCGGCCTCGGCGCGGCCGCGGCGCTCACCGGGCCGCTCGCCGCCCCGGCCCGGGCCCAGAGTGCCCCGGAATTGCGCTGGCGCCTGTCCTCCGCCTACGCCAAGACGCTCGACATCCTGTACGGCGCCCCCGAGGCGCTCAGCCGGATCGTCGCCGAGGCCACCGACGGGCGCTTCCAGATCCAGGTTCAGGGCCCCGGCGAGCCGGTGCCGGCCGACGGGCTGCTCGACGCCGTGGCCGCCGGCACCGTCGAGATGGGCCATGGGCCCGCGACCCTCGGCATGGCCAAGGATCCGACCTTCGCGCTGGCCACCGCGGTGCCGTTCGGCCTGAACGCCCGGGGCGCCGCCGCGTGGTGGCTGGCCGGGGGCGCGGCCGAGCTGTTCGGCGAGATCTTCGCCAAGGCCGGGCTGGTCTGCCTGCCGGGCGGCAATACCGGCGCGCAGATGGGCGGCTGGTTCCGCCGGGAGATCAAGAGTCTCGCGGACCTCCAGGGCCTCAAGTTCCGGATCAGCGGCATGGGCGGCCAGGTGCTGACCAAGTTCGGCGTCCAGCCGCAGGCGGTGCCGGGACCGGAGATCTACG
>NZ_BACT01000424.1:0-6261 GCF_000333255.1 Methylobacterium sp. B1
GCGCTGCCGTGCGGCGCGGGCGTGCTGTTCGGGCTGCGGAGCACGATCAGCACGCTGCCCAGCACCGAAAGGGCGACGGCGGTCGCGAAGAGGATGAAGAGCCAGCGGGGCATCCGCAGGCGTTAGCACATCGCGTCCGGCGCGCCGAGCGACCAGTCTCGCCGGGCGGATCGTTTCCGCGCCGCTCATCCCTTCGGCTGTGCCACCGTCAGCGCGGGTGGCACGCGGCCGGGTCGCCGCGCCCGCGCTGACGGCCGCCCCGCCTCCGCGCCTCTGCCCTACGGCGCCTTCAGAACCGCCCGGCAGGCGTTGGGGAGCGCGGCCATGGTCATGGCGGGCTTGGGCTTCGGCGGCACCTTCGGGGGCTTCGGATGCAGCACCGCATCCGAGAACCAGTAGCTGAGGTCGTCGCAGCCGTCGCCCGGCGGCGGCGCGCCCTGCGGCTGGCAATCCTCCTGGCCGGCCGGACAGGCGAGCCGGATATGGTAGTGGTAATTGTGCCCGTACATCGGGCGCACCTTGGACATCCAGCGGCTGCCCGCGGCGTCGCGGCAGAGCGCCTTCTTGATCGCCGCGTTGACGAAGATGCGCTCCACCTCCGGCTGCTCGGCGGTGACCTTGATCAGTTGCAGGTGCGTCGGCGTCCAGACCTCCGGATCGATGTCGAGACGGTCGCGGCGGACCATGTCGGTGGCCGAGGTCTCCTCGCGCTCCGCCCGGCTCATGCGGTGGTCGGGCATCGGCGTCAGCCAGACATCGGCGTCGATGCCGATCTGGTGCGAGGCGTGGCCGGTGATCATCGGGCCGCCCCGGGGCTGGGCCATGTCGCCCACGAGGAGGCCGGGCCAGCCGACCCGGGCCGCCTTCTGCGACAGGCGCTCGATGAAATCGACGAGGTAGGGCGTGCCCCACATCCGGTTGCGGGACGGGCGCATGACCTGCCAGTTCGGACCGTCCAGCGGCAGCGCCTCACCCCCGGAGAAGCAGCCCTTGGCATAGAAGCCGTAGATGTGCGCCGGCCCGGAGGCCGCCTTGGTGACGCGCCCGAACAGCGCCTTGGCGGGCGTCGAGGGCGCGTCCGGATGCTCCAGGGGCGGCAGGGGCTTCGGATTGACGCTGCCGCGATCCTGGGCCTGCGCGGCGGCGGGCAGGAGCAGGGCGGCGAGCGCGAGGCTCGGGGCGAAACGCGGCATCGGCATGCGGGGGCTGTTCGTCCGGCTGGAGGGGGCGGGCGCGGGCGGCCCCCCCGAACCTCGCCCAGGGGCGGGGCGTTTTTCGGGCAGACAGCCCGCCGCGTCACGCGAAACGGTCGGGCGGATCCACCGCGACGACCCGGCGGCGCCCTAGCGGATGGGGCGGGTCACCGGTCCGCACCAGCCGGGCAGGTAGTCGGCGTCCTTGGATTTCGCCAGCGCCATCGCCCGCTCCAGGGCGGAGGAGAAGTCGCCCTCGATCCGCTTCTCCTTGATGTTCCGCCGTAGGAAGTCGGCCCACAGGAACTCGCTGAACGGGGTGGTATCCTTCGCGAAGCCGCCGGCCCGGCGCAGCTCGCCGGCGAGGCTGCGGTAGGGATCGTCCGCCAGGGCATCGACCGATTTCGGGATGTCCTTGAAGTGCTGGCGCACGCCCTCGGCATCGTAGGGATGCGCCCAGGATTTGTGGTCGCACACCGTCCAGAAGGCGTCCTTGTCGAGGTAGTGCAGGTCGGCCACCACGGTGACGAGCACGCTCTCGACCCCCTCCTCGTGCAGGGCGCGGGAGAGGTGGTGATGATCGATGATGTAGTGGCGCTTCTTCGGCCCGAGCAGCGTCGGGATCATATGAGCGCCGAGGAACTCCTCTTTCTTCTCGCCGTCGTATTCCCGCCAGCGCCGCCGCTTCTCCGCCACTTCACGGTAGCCCACCGTCATCTGCGTCGGGCGCAGCTCGGCGATCGGGATTGTTCTGAGCAGCGGCTCTCGGGTGGCCATGGGATCTCCTGACTGCGGGATTTTGTCACGCGCACGTCACAAGCTATTCGGGACCGGCAGATCGGACAGGGCGCGACGCGCTCACGTTTCCGGCATCGCGCGCACGGCTTCGAGGACGAAGACCCGGATCGCCGAAGACAGGTTCTGCCCGTCGCGCCCGGCATCGATCGCGCCGATGAGGGCCTGGACGGACTGGCCCCGCGCCTCCGCGATCTCCCGCAGCGCCGCCCAGAACGGATCCTCCAGGGACACGCTGGTGCGGTGGCCGGCGATCATCACGGAGTGCTTGGTGAGGCCGGCGCTCACGGGAGGCGGATCATGCGTTCGGGTCGGAATCCGGCTCGTGCCGCGCGAGGCGATGGCCCTCGTGGCGCTCGGTCTCGAGGGCCTTGCGCCGCTGCTGGAGGGTCTTGGCCTTCTTCGGCTGGCCGAAGGCGATCCGGTTGGCCTCGGCCTTCGTGTCGGCCTCGGCACGGGCCTTCGCCTTGCGGATCTGGCGCAGATTGATGATCTCGGCCACGGATCGCCTCCCGTAACCGGCGCGGGAGGCTCCGCGCCGGGACGTCACACAACAATCAGTCGGCGCTGGGCGCCAGCATCGTCTCCGGCCGGACCACGCGCTCGAACTCCGCCTCGGTGACGTAGCCGAGGCGCAGGGCCTCCTGCTTGAGGGTGGTGCCGTTCTTGTGCGCGGTCTTGGCGATCTCGGCGGCCTTGTCGTAGCCGATCGAGGGGGCGAGCGCGGTCACCAGCATGAGCGAGCGGCTCATCAGGTCGGCGATCTTGTCCTCGTTGGCCTTGATGCCGACGACGCAATTGTCGGTGAAGCTCACCGCCGCGTCGGCGAGCAGCCGCACCGATTGCAGCACCGCGTTGGCGATCACCGGCTTGAAGACGTTGAGTTCGAAATTGCCCTGGCTGCCGGCGAAGCTCACCGTCGTGCCGTTGCCGATCACCTGGGCGCAGACCATGGTCAGCGCCTCGCACTGGGTCGGGTTGACCTTGCCGGGCATGATCGAGGAGCCGGGCTCGTTCTCAGGGAGCGACAATTCGCCGAGGCCGGAGCGCGGGCCCGAGCCGAGGAAGCGGATGTCCTGGGCGATCTTGAACAGGCCGGCGGCGAGGGCCGCGAGCGCGCCCTGCGTGAACACCAGCGCGTCGTGGGTGGCCAGCGCCTCGAACTTGTTCTCGGCTGAGGTGAAGGGCAGCCCGGTCAGCTCCGCGACCTTGGCGGCGAAGCGGTCGGCGAATTCCGGATGGGCGTTGAGCCCGGTGCCGACCGCGGTGCCGCCCTGGGCGAGCGCCAGGACCCCCGGCAGGGTCGCGGCGACCCGCGAGCCGCCGAGCGCCACCTGGGCGGCGTAGCCGGAGAATTCCTGGCCCAGCGAGACCGGCGTCGCGTCCTGCAGGTGGGTGCGGCCGATCTTGACGATCGACGCGAACGCCTTGGCCTTGGCGTCCAGCGCGCCGTGCAGGTGGGAGAGCGCCGGCAGCAGGCGCCCCTGGATCTCCCGCGCCACCGCGATGTGCATGGCGGTGGGGAAGGTGTCGTTCGAGGACTGGCCGCGGTTGCAATGGTCGTTCGGGTGGACCGGCGACTTGCCGCCGCGCTGGCCGCCCAGCCGCTCGTTGGCGAGGCTCGCGATCACCTCGTTGGCGTTCATGTTCGACTGGGTGCCCGAGCCGGTCTGGTAGATGACCAGGGGGAACTCGTCGTCGTGGCGGCCCTCCACTACCTCGGCGGCCGAGGCCGCGATGGCGTCGGCGAGCGTGGCGTCGAGGGCGCCGAGATCCTTGTTCACCAGGGCGGCAGCCTGCTTCACCACCCCGAGGGCGTGGACGAGGGGCGCCGGCATCCGGTCGGTGCCGATCTTGAAGTTCTGGATCGAGCGCTGCGTCTGCGCGCCCCAGTAGCGATGCGCCGGAACCTCGATCGGCCCGAAGGTGTCGGACTCGGTGCGGGTGGCGGTCTCGGTGGGCGACATCGTGGCCTCTACGTCTGGTGCCGTGCGGTGCCTACTTAAATGAGGCGCGGGTGAATCGCGATGCCGGTTTTCCCGGCACCCCGACAAGAGCGAAGCTCTGTTCCCGCCGGACAAGGAGCCGATGAGCGCGACGATCGATCTGTCCGAACCCGCCGCCCGGTTCCGCCCCGTCGTGCCGCCGCCGCTGAAGGCGCCGCTCGGCCTGTTCGACTTCCTGCGGGCGGCCCGGAAGAATCCGATCACCACCTGGATGGACGCGCATTTCAAGCTGCCGGTGGTGGCGGCCGAGGGCGCGATGGGCCGGATCACCCTGGTGAGCGACCCGGCGCTGATCCGCTACCTGCTCATCGAGAATTCCGACGGCTACCGCAAGGACGACCTGCAGCGGCGTGTCCTCGCCCCGGGGCTCGGCAACGGTCTGCTCAGCGCCGAGGGCGACGAGTGGCGCCTCCAGCGCCGGACGCTGGCGCCGATCTTCAACGCCCGCACGGTCCAGGGCTTTTCGGAGGCGATGAACGCCGCCGGCGCCCGTCTCGGCCGCCGCCTCGTCCGCCGCGACGGCAAGCAGGTCGATGTGGCCCTTGAGATGACCCGCGTCACGCTCGACGTGCTGGAGCGGACGATCTTCACGCAAGGCCTGCCGAGCGATCCCGATGCCCTCGGCCGTGCGATCACGCGCTTCCTGGAAGCGGTCGGGCCGATCGACCCCCTCGACGTGTTCGGCGTGCCCGATTTCGTGCCGCGGATCGGCCGCCTGCGGGCCCGTCCGGCGGGCCGCTTCTTCGCCGAGGTGGTCGATGAGCTCATCGCCCGCCGCAAGGCGCTGATGGCGCGGGGGGAGGCGCCCCGGGACCTGCTGACCCTGCTGCTCGAAGCGCAGGATCCCGAGACCGGCAACGGGCTCTCGGATCTCGCCGTGAAGGCCAACATCGTCACCTTCATCGCCGCCGGGCACGAGACCACGGCCAATTCCCTGACCTGGACGCTCTACTGCCTGTCGCAGGATTCGGCCGCCCAGGCGCGGATCGAGGCCGAGGTCGATGCCGCCGGGCCGGGGGATTTTTCCGCGGAGCGTCTGCCGTTCACCCGGGCGGCGATCGAGGAGGCCATGCGCCTGTTCCCGCCGGTGCCGTTCCTCAGCCGTCAGGCGATCCGAGACGACCGGCTCGGCCGGATCAAGGTGCCGCGGGGCTCGCTGGTCATGGTGGCGCCCTGGGTGCTCCACCGCCATCAGCTGCTGTGGGAGGATCCGGAGGCCTTCGTGCCGGAGCGGTTCCTGCCCGAGAACCGCGACACGATTCCGCGCTTCGCCTATCTGCCGTTCGGGGCGGGGCCGCGGATCTGCATCGGCCAGAGCTTCTCGATTCAGGAGGCCGTGATCGTGCTGGCGCATGTGGTGCGGGCGGTGCGCTTCCGGCTGCCGGCGGATCATCCGCCGGTGACGCCGCTCCACCGGGTGACGCTGCGGCCGGAGCACGGCTTGCGCATGGACGCGGTGGCGCGGGGCTAGGCCGGGCCCCGGGCCCGGTCACCGTGCCGCGGTGCAGGCCGGCGCCGTGCAGCAGGACGGCCGGAGGGGAAGGCGACCGGATCTGACCGACGGTCTCAAGGGTCGCGGATCGCCTGGCGATCGGGCGCGGGCTCCCCGCAGCCGCCGACAGCATCGGCGGCGCGACCGTGTCGTCCCCCGTACGACGCCCGGCCGTCGATCCGGCCCGGGGGACGCTCAGCTCTTCTTGCGGAAGGCGTCCAGGCTCACGACCTCGGCGCTGCCCTCCTCGCCCTCCTTCTTGGCGGCGGGGCGGGGGGCCTTGTCGTCGGACTTGCCGGCGGCTTTCTCGCCCTGAGCGGCGGGAGCGGGCAGCCCCTTCGGCGCACCGGAGCCGATCGTGGCGAGACCGGCGCTCTTGGGCCGCACCTCGCCGGGTTCCGAACCGGCCCCGCGCGGGCCGGGCTTGGCCGCCGGGGCGGCGTTCGCCTCCTCGGGGGTCTCGCCGGCTTCGCTGAGATCGAACTTCAGGCCGAACTGCACGGAGGGATCGAAGAAGCCCGACAGGGCGTCGAACGGCACCAGCAGCCGCTCCGGCACCCCCGAGAAGGACAGGCCGACTTCGAAGGCGTGCTCGGTGACGTTGAGATCCCAGAACTGGTGCTGCAGGACGATCGTCATGTCCTGCGGGTACTTCTCCCGCAGGGCCTGCGAGATCCGCACGCCGGGCGCTTCCGTCCGGAACGAGACGTAGAAGTGATGCTCGCCCATCAGGCCCTCGCGGGCCGCGTCGGTCAGCACCTTGCGGACACGCCGC
>NZ_BACT01000423.1:0-18893 GCF_000333255.1 Methylobacterium sp. B1
CTCGCCGGCAAGCTGAAGTCCGCCCTCGCCTGAGGACGGAATCGCCCCGGACCCGCGGAGCGGGTTCGGGGCAGCGCCGGTTCCGGTGTCGTCCGGGGCCTGCGCCGGACGCACACCCACCGCGATCGGCGCCCCCATGCCTGGGTCCGACCGGTGGCCGGCTCGGGCCGGCAACCGCTCCCTCATCCGGGGCCGCCCCGCGGAGTCCGCATCCAGACGCGCCGGCGGATCCGGATCCGCGTCGGGACGGCGATCCCGGATCCGGGCTTGCCCGCGGCCCCCGGACCGACGGCGCGAGACACCGGCACGGGACGAAGGTCCCACGCCGCCGAGCAACCCCGCTGAGATGCGCAAGCCCTTCGACGGCGCACCGTGACCATGTCTGACACGTCTGGACGCGCCGCACCGCCGGCCGAGGAGCTGGAGCGCGCCTTCTTCGGCCGGCGCAAGGGCAAGCGTTTGCGCGGCCAGCAGGAGCGCCGGCTCGCCGAGCTTCTGCCGGCCCTGCGCATCGACCTGCCGCCGGACGACCGGCCCCTCGATCCGCGGACGCTGTTTCCCGCGATGGCGGCGCCGCCCGAGGCGCTCTGGCTGGAGATCGGCTTCGGCGGCGGCGAGCACCTCGCCGCCCAGGCGGCCGCGCAGCCGACCGTCGGCATCATCGGCGCCGAGCCCTTCGTGAACGGTGTGGTCAAGCTGCTGGCGGCGATCGAGGCGCAGGGTCTGCGCAACGTCCGCATCCGCGACGCGGACGTGACCGCCCTCCTGGCGCGCCTGCCGGATGCCTGCCTCGATCGGGTCTACCTGCTCTATCCCGATCCCTGGCCCAAGCGCCGGCAGCGCAAGCGCCGCTTCGTCTCCGATGCCTCGCTCGCCGAGATCGGCCGGGTGCTGAAGGATGGCGGCCTGTTCCGCTTCGCCAGCGACATCGACGACTACGCCGGCTGGACGCTGGTCCGGGCCGCGCGCTGCCCGGACCTCACCTGGACGGCACGGGGTACGCAGGACTGGACGCAGCCCTTCCCGGGTTGGCCCGGCACGCGCTACGAGGCCAAGGCGCTGGAAGCGGGGCGGCGGCCCACCTACCTGGAATTCGCCCGGCATCCGCGCTGAGACCGGCCTCGATCGCGCCGCCCGGGCGCTCGGTCGCCGCAGGCGGAGCGGAACGCCTTGCCACAGTCACGCTCGATCGCCATCCTGAAGTCCCGCCGCGGTTGCGGATCGCGGGGCGGGGTTCATCTCCGGCGGGAGCGTGCCACGGCACGTTCGAGGATTCTTCCGAGTGAATGAGAGGGTGGGGCAGGACCCGGCGGCGGCGGACCCGTCCCGCACCGGCTTCGACGACGCCGCGATCGGCCTCGTCGTGCTGTCGGCGGACGAGGCGACGATCGCTGCCGCCAATCGGGCGCTGCACGATCTCCTCGGCTGGCCGCAGGGCACCCTGCCCGGGCGGCCGGCCACCGATCTCCTGACCGAGGGACCGGAGGGGCTCCGGGACGGCCTCCAGTTCTGGCGCCGCTCGGACGGCACCTCCCTCGACGTGCGGGTCCGGCGCGCAGGCCTGACCCTGGTCGTCGAGGCGGTCGACGTGGATGCGGCCGCCCATTCCGAGGCGAACCGGGAGGCGCTGGCGGCCGCCGGGCTCGGGGAATGGCGCTGGGACCGGGCGACGGGCCTTCTCACCCTGTCGCGCCGCGCCGCCCGGATCCTCGGCCGGCCGCCGGGTCGCTCCGTCTCGTGGGAGGCGCTCAAGACCGGCCTGTCGCAGGCGGAACTCACCCGCCTGAGCGCGCTCATCGACGACGCGGCCGGAACCGAAGAGCCCTATCAGTTCGACACGGCCACGACGGTGGCGGGGCGCTCCGTGATCCTGCGGGTGCGGGGGCAGGCCGTGCCGGGCCCGGACGGCAGACCGGCCAGTATGGTCGGCGTCATCCAGGACATCACCACACGGGTCGAGGCCCGGGACGAGATCCTATCCCGCGACCAGCGCCTGCGGGTCGCGACCACGGTCGCCAAGCTCGGGATCTTCGAGTGGCACATGCTCGAGGATCAGGCGATCTGGGAGAACGAGCACATGTACGAGATCTTCGGGCACACGCCCGAGGACGGGACGATCGGCAAGACCGAGTTCCTCAACGACATCCTCCATCCCGAAGACCGTCCCGCGGTCCGCCGGGCGATCTCCAAGGCGCTGCGGGAGGACGGCGATCTCCACATCAGCGGCCGGATCCGGCGCAAGTCCGACGGCGTGTGGCGCACGATCGACATGGCCGGGCGGTTCGAGCGCGACGCCCCCGGCCGCCTGCCGCGCCGCCTGATCGGCGTCGTGGCGGACGTGACCGACCGCCGGGTCGCGGAGGAGCGCCAGAGCCTGCTGATCCGGGAACTGCATCACCGGGTGAAGAACACGCTGGCCACCGTCCAGGCCATCGTCGGCTCCACGGCGCGGACGGCGTCGAGCATCGAGAGCTTCTACGAGGCGTTCGTCGGGCGCATCAAATCCCTGGCGCACACGCACTCGGTCCTCACCGAGGACACGTGGCAGATGGCGTCCCTCGCCAACCTCCTGCGCAACGAGCTGAAGCCCTACGCGGAGGTGGCGCCGGACGGCGGCGCCGAGGGCCGCATCAGCCTCGACGGGCCGGCGATCGACCTGCCCTCCGAGATCGCGGTCCCGATCGGCATGGCGATCCACGAACTGACCACCAACGCCGCGAAGTACGGGGCGCTCTCGAACCGCACCGGGCGGGTGGCGGTGGAATGGTCGCTGGAGCCCGGCGGACCGGCCGGGATCCTGCGGTTCTCCTGGCGTGAGACGGGCGGTCCCCCCGTCTCGCCGCCGAGCCGTCAGGGTTTCGGGTCGCGCCTGCTGCAACGCGTCCTGATCACCCAGGTCCAGGCCGAGGTGACGACCGACTACGCCCCCGGCGGTTTCGCCCTGACGATGCGGGCGCCGATCCCGCCGCGCAACGACAGCCTCAACCCGCTGGTGTGAGGCCGCGTCCCCGCCGCTGGCTCGGACAGGTCACCCTCCTTGCGGGGGACGGGGCCATCGAGCAGCGCACCGCGCCCGCAGACGGCGCGCGGCCCTGGGTCGCTGCGCTGCGCGCGCGCGGACGCGGGGGTCAGGCCGCGCCGCGGGTCCCGGCCTCGCCGCCGCCATCCACGAAGGCCTTCAGCTCGTCGAGCGACCCGAAGGTGAAGCGGCCCTGCGGCGTCTCCGCCTCGATCGAGCCGTCCTCGAACATCACGTAGGTGTTGCCGCCCGAGGCGTAGCGCCCCACCACGGTGCGCGTGGCGGGCTTCGGAGCCGGCTCGGGCTCGGGGGGAGTGTCGAGGCTCGGGCGCAGGGCGGGTGTCTCCTCCTGCGGTCCCTCCTGCGGCCCCTTATGGGACTCCTCCGACCGGGATTCCGGAGGCGGCTCGGGGGCGGCGAACAGGTCGTCGTCGGGTGCGATCGCGGCTTCGGCCTTCGGGGCTTCCGGCGCGGGTGCGCGGATCGGCTCGGCCACGTGGACGGGAGGCGCCACATGCAGCGGCGGCGGCTCGGCCGGAACGGGTCTCTCCAGCTCGGCCAAAGAGGGGCCCGCGATGGGCGCGCGGGCCTCGTCGGCCCGAAGTTCCAGGTTCGGCTCGATCCGGGGGCGCTCGGGGTCGAAGGCCGGCTCCACCACCGAGGGCACGATGAAGGCGGGCGCCGCCGGCAGGACCGGCGGCAGCCGGATCCGGCCCTCGTCGGGGGACATCGTCGGTGCGGCGACCGCGGTGGCCTCCCGCGGGCCGGCCATCGGACCCCGCCCGATCGCCCGTTCGACCCGTCGGAAACCGAGGGCCACCACGCCGAGGCCGAGGAGGACCGCACCCGACGAGGCCGCCACAGACCCCGCGATCACCATCGCGAGCCCGCTCTCCAGACGCACGTACGGGAAGCCCTGGATCACGGCGGCGCAGCCCCCGATGATCATGGCGGCGGCGAGCGCGAACAGCGCAGCGATCATGATACTCTCTAGACACGGGCCGGCTGACGGCCGGCACTCAAGGCGGTCGCACAGTAAGGCCTACCGGTCATATTGCAAAACTCGGAGCTGAGATTGTCCGGGAAAGCGGAATAGTCCGGATCTCACCCGGCAATCCGCCGCGCGGACCGATCCGCCGCCGCGGCTTCGGGATCGACGGAACGTCCCGCGCTGCGGCCGAACGGCGTTGCCGTCCCGCGGTCGCCGACTTACCTAGCGGGCTCTCGACTCGGGACCCCCGCCGGGGACGAGGCCGCCCCCTGCTAAGCGGAGAAAGACGCGATGACCTTCACCCTGCCGGAACTGCCCTACGCCTACGACGCGCTGGGGCCGTACATGTCGAAGGAAACCCTCGAGTTCCACCACGACAAGCACCACAAGGCCTATGTCGACACGGGCAACAAGCTGCTTGAGGGCACGGATCTCCAGGGCAAGAGCGTCGAGGAGATCGTCAAGGCCGCCTACAACACGAATCAGCCGCTCTTCAACAACGCCGGCCAGCACTACAACCACATCCATTTCTGGCAGTGGATGAAGCCGAATGGCGGCGGCGCGATCCCCGGCGCGATCGCCAAGAAGATCGACGAGGATCTCGGCGGCGCCGAGAAGTTCAAGGCGGACTTCATCCAGGCGGGCGTCGGCCAGTTCGGCTCGGGCTGGGCGTGGCTCGCCGTCAAGGACGGCAAGCTCGCGATCATGAAGACCCCGAACGGCGAGAACCCGCTGGTCCACGGCGCCAAGCCGATCCTCGGCGTCGATGTGTGGGAGCACTCCTACTACATCGACTACCGCAACCGCCGGCCCGACTACCTGAAGGCGTTCATCGAGAACCTCGTGAACTGGGAGCACGTGGAGAAGATGTACGCCGAGGCGACCCGCTGAGGCGTTTCCCCGGTGCCGCGGGCTTTGTGTCCGCGGCACCCTTGAGGTGGCGGCGGAAACCGGCTCTTGATGCGCCCGACGCCGGATGACCCGGTGCAAAGGGTCCGGCCATTTCCCTCCCAGCGACCTCCGCGACGTTCCCAGGGCGCGCCTATCCGCCTCCGCGGTGGGAGACACCATCCCGGCAGCGCCCCGCCCCATGATCCGCTCCATCCTGTCCGTCGGCGGCTGGACGCTGGTCTCCCGCGTCACCGGCTTCGCCCGCGACGTGGTGATGGCCGCCGTGATGGGCGCCGGGCCCATGGCCGACGCCTTCGTGGTCGCCTTCCGGCTCCCGAACCACTTCCGCGCGATCTTCGGCGAGGGCGCGTTCAACACCGCCTTCGTGCCGGCCTATGCCGGGCTCGCGGAGGCCGGCGAGCCCGGGGCGGCGCACCGCTTCGCCGACCGCGTCTTCACCCTGATGCTGATCGTGCAGCTCGTGCTGCTCAATCTCGCCCTGCCGGCCATGCCCTGGGTGGTCCACGCCCTGGCGCCGGGCTTTGCCGAGGACGGCGAGCGCTTCCAGCTCGCCGTGGCGCTGACCCGCATCACCTTCCCGTACCTGCTGTTCATGACGCTGGTGACGCTGCTGTCGGGCATCCTGAACGCCCACCGGCACTTCGCGGTGGCGGCGGGCGCCCCGGTCCTGCTCAACCTCGCCATGCTGGCGGCCTTGAGTGTGAGCTTCCTGTTCCCGAACGCCGCCTATGCCGCCGCCTGGGGCGTCGCCGTCTCCGGCGTGCTCCAGTTCGGCCTGCTCTGGTGGGGCTGCCGCCGGGTCCGGGTGATGCCGGACCTCGCCGTCCCGCGCCTCGATCCGGCGCTGAAGCGCTTCTTCACGGTGCTCGGTCCGGCGGTGGTCGGCTCGGCCGGCTTCCAGATCGCGGCCTTCGCCGACACGATCATCGCGAGCTGGCTGCCCACCGGGGCGGTCTCGGCGCTCTACTACGCCGACCGGCTCTACCAGCTGCCCTTCGGCGTCATCGCCATCGCGGCCGGCACCGTCCTGCTGCCGGAGATGAGCCGCCGGATCGCGGGCGGCGACGTGGCCGGGGCCCACGCGGCGCAGAACCGGGCCGCGGGTTTCTCCCTGGCCCTGTCGGCGCCGTTCACCGTGGCCTTCCTGACCATCCCGGGCCTGATCATGGCGGCCCTGTTCCAGCGCGGCGCCTTCAGCGCCGAGGATGCGGCCCGGGCGGCCTCGGTGCTGGCGGCCTACGGGCTGGCGCTGCCGGCGGTGGTGCTGGTGCGCAGCGCCGTGGCGAGCTTCTACGCCCGCCAGGACACCAAGACGCCGCTCTGGGCCTCCCTCACGGCGATCGGCGTCAACGTGGTCCTGAAGCTCTGGCTGACCGGCCCCTACGGCGTCACCGGGCTGGCGCTCGCCACCGCGGTCAGCCAATGGGTGAACCTGCTGCTGCTGCTCGTCCTGGCCAAGCGCCGGAACTGGACGGCGCCGGGGCGCACGCTCGGCCTCACCGTCGCCGGGGTGGCCCTGGCCTGCCTCGGGCTGGCGGCGGTCGCCGTCTTCGGCCAGGGACTCGTCCAGGCGCTGGTGCCGGCCCTCCCGCACGGGCGCGACCTCGTCGTCCTGGCGGTGCTGGGGCTCGTGGGAGCGCTGGTCTATGGCGGCCTGCTGGCGGGCCTTCTGCACCTGTTCGGCCTGCGCCTGCGCCGGGCCTGAGTGACCCGGCCGGGCTCGCCGCAGCGCGGGTCCGGCCCCAGATCGGGCGAGAGCACCGAGTGAGGAACACCATGACCGACGCATCAGGACCCCTCGCGGGCGTGAAGGCCGCGGTGTTCGACGCCTACGGCACCCTGTTCGACGTGAACGCCGCGGTCCAGCGCTACGCCGAGGCGGTGGGGCCGGACGCCGCCCACCTCTCCGAGGTCTGGCGCAACAAGCAGCTCGAATACAGCTGGACCCTGTCGCTGATGGGCCAGTACGCGGCCTTCTGGGACCTCACCGTGCGGGCCCTCGACTACGCCCTGGCGGTCCACCCGCAGGTCGATCCCGGCCTGCGCGAGCGGCTCCTCGACGCCTACCGCGACCTCGATGCCTATCCGGAGGTGCCGGGCGTGCTGGCGGCCCTGCGCAAGCGCGGGATCCGCACGGCGGTGCTCACCAACGGCAACGCCGCCATGGTCGACCGGGCGGTGGCCTCGGCGGGGCTGGCCGACCACCTCGACGCGGTTCTCTCGGTGGACGACGCGCAGGTGTTCAAGACCCATCCCGACGCCTACCGGATCGCCCTGACCCGGCTGGCGGTGGGGCAGGGCGACGTGCTGTTCTGCTCGTCGAACCGCTGGGACGTGGCGGGGGCCGGGGTCTTCGGGTTCCGGACCGCCTGGGTCAACCGCAAGGGCCTGCCCGACGAGTACATAGATTCGGCGCCGACGGTCGTGATCGGGGCCCTCGACGGTCTGCTTTGACATCCGAGGCCGCGGGGGACGCGGTGCACCGGATGGCCCGCAGCGCGGCCGGGGCAGAATTTTTCGGCCGCGTCTTGGACTAAAGTCGACCTTGCAACGTGGGCGTGTCGCTCTTGGTTTGGGCCTGACTCGGACGCCGGGAAATCGAGCGTCGAGCGGGAGGAAGCGACTGATGAAGCGTATGTTGTTGGCGGCCGCCGTGATCTGCCTCGGGGCGGCGGGGCCGGCCTGGGCCCTGGACGTCACCAAGTCGGTGGATGTGGCCGCGTCGCCCGAAGCCGTGTGGAAGACGATCGGCGGGTTCTGCGGGATCGGCGACTGGCATCCGGTGATCGAGAAATGCGCCCTGTCGAAGAAGGGCGGCAAGGCGGTCCGGACGCTCAGCCTGAAGGGTGGCGGGACGATCGTCGAGGAGGAGGAATCCCGCAACGACACCAAGATGGACTACACCTACACCATCCTGGAAGGCCCGCTGCCCGTCACGGACTATCATTCCACGATCATGGTCGCGAAGGCCGGCAGCGGTTCCAAGGTGACCTGGAAAGGGACGTTCAAGGCCAAGGGCGCTCCCGACGCGAAAGCGGAAGAGGCCATCGCGGGCGTCTATGAGGCCGGCCTGAAGGGCATCGCCGACAAGGCGAAGTAGCCGGCCGGCGGAGGCGGGCCCTGCGCGCCTCCGCCCAGGAACTTCGGATGGGCCGATGCCATATCCGGCACACAATTCAATTGGCCCACTTCGGGGATTCTTAATCCTCCCGGTGTTGGATCGTCCTNCACACGAACGGGAGATCTTTCGCGTGTCCTTGAACGGTTCCTTCACGATGATTCGCGCTGGGGCCGCAGCCCTCGCGGCGACCCTGGTGCTCGGGGCGGTCGCCCCGGCCACCGCCCGCGACCAGACCGGTGCCATCGTCGGCGGCCTCGCGGCCGGCGTCGTCGGCGGCATGGTCGGCAGCGCCCTCGTCAACGGCGCGAACCCGCCGCCCCCGCCGCCCCCGCCGGAGTACCGCCCGCGCCGCGTCGTGGTCGAGGAGCCCGAGACCATCGTGGTGCGCGAGCGCCGCGGCCCGATCTGCCACTACGAGCGCCGCAAGGAATGGCTCGGCGACGGCGAGTTCACCTACCGCCGCGTCGAGGTCTGCGAGTAAGGCATCCGCGCGGTCGCGCGACCGGCGCCGCGTCCCCCGGGGGCGCGGCGCTTTTCATTTCACCACCAGCCAATCCTCGACCACGAGGGCGTCGAGGCCGGTGGTGTAGAACATCAGGATCGCGTCCTCCGCGCCGTGGAGGATCGGCTTGCCCATCACGTTGAAGCTCGTGTTGAGCAGGATCGGCACGCCGGTGATCGCCGCGAAGGCGCCGATCAGGGCCGCGTAGGCCGGGTTCCGCGCCGCCGTGACGCTCTGGAGCCGGCCGGTCCCGTCCGCGTGGACCACGGCCGGAACCCGGGCCCGGACCGCCTCGCGCCAGACCAGGGTGCGCTCCATGTAGGGGCTGTCGGCGTAATCCTCGAACCAGTCCGGCCCGGCCTCGGCCAGGATCGACGGCGCGAACGGCCGGAACGCCTCCCGGTACTTCACCTTGGCGTTGAGGGCGTCCTTGGCGCCCTCCGGCCGCGGATCGGCCAGGATCGACCGGTTGCCGAGCGCCCGGGGCCCGAACTCCGCCCGGCCCTGCACCCAGCCGACGAGGCCGCCCTCGGCGAGGATCCGCGCCGCCGCGCGTGTCGCCTCCGCGTGGCCGACGCGCTTGGCGCGGGGCTCCTGCTCGGCGAGCCGCTCCATCGGGCCGGTGGAGACCCGCGAGCCGAGATAGGGGGTCAGCGGGCGCTGCGCGTGCGGCGGCCCCGCCCAGTCCGGATGGTCCTCCGCGTAGGCGAGCCACGCGGCGCCCACGGCGTTGCCGTCATCCGCCGGGGCGGAGGGCACGTGCAGCCGGGTGAAGCCGGAGCGGCCGAGCACCCGGCCGTTGTAGGAGGAGTTCAGCCCGCAGCCGCCGGCGATCACGAGGTTTTCGGCGGGCGCCAGGGCGTAGGCTTCGGCCACCAGCGCGTCCATGAGGGGCCGAAAAGATCCTGGCCGCAGCGGGCGAGATCGGCCCAGCCGGTCTCCAGGGCGTCCGCGGGGCGGCGGGCGCGGATCT
This sequence comes from Methylobacterium sp. B1, assembly GCF_000333255.1. Classification (NCBI taxonomy): domain Bacteria; kingdom Pseudomonadati; phylum Pseudomonadota; class Alphaproteobacteria; order Hyphomicrobiales; family Methylobacteriaceae; genus Methylobacterium; species Methylobacterium sp. B1. Next base: position 9,519 of record NZ_BACT01000423.1, read on the forward strand.
CCGCGGCCACGGAGCGGATCGTCTCCGCGTCGGCATAGCGCAGGCGGTGGCCCTCGACCGTGCAGAGCCGGCCGAGCAGCGCGGCGAGATCCGGATCGGACCGCCCGTAGGGGGCGAGCCCCATGATCTTCCACTCCTCGCCCTTCACCTGGTCGAAGCCGGCGAGATCCGTGATCAGCCCGTACAGGAACCCCAGCGAGCCGCGCCCGCGATGGCGGCGCAGCTCCGTGATCCGGCCGCCCTCCAGGCGGTGGATCGCCGCCGCGCCGGTCTCGCCCATGCCGTCGACCACCAGGGCCGTGGCCGTGTCGAAGGGGCTGCCCCAGAGGCCGTAGGCGGCGTGGCAGAGGTGGTGCGGGTAGCGCCGCTGCCCGGCGATGGTCGCCCGGGGCGCCGCGCCGGTGATCCGGGCTTCCTGGTTCAGGGCCAGCAGGGTGCCGTGGCCGGCCCGCTCCTGCGCGCCGTGGAGGTCGGCGATGAACACCCGCTCGGCCTGCTCGGGCACGAAGGAGCGGTTGAGCGCCGTGGTGTGGGCGGACAGCGCCATGAGGTCGAAGGCGCCGGTGCCCGCCTGACCACGCAGGAAGTCGGTGAATTGCGGGCCCCAGCTGGAGGCGACGACGAGTTCGGAGCCCGGCGGGACGTGGTCCTTCAGCAGCGACGCCATCACGGCCGGGGCGTCCGGCTCGCAGTTCGGCGCGCGCTTGTACTGCAGGATCCGCTCCGCCGCCTCGGCGAAGAGCAGGGTGCCGTCGGGCCCGACCAGGGCGAGGGCCGGGTCGTGGAAGGTGGTGGCGAGGCCGAGATAGAAGCGCATGCCGACGCGGGGTAGCGCATTTTTCCGCGCAGCGGATCCCGCCTCGTGCGCGGGACGCCGCTATCGCGTGGCGGTCCGCGGCTTGGACAGCAGCAGAATCGCCGCGCCGGCGAGCCCCGACAGGACCGAGCCCGCGAGCACGCCGAGCTTCACGGCGGTCTCATGCTCCGGATCCGGGAAGGCGAGGCCGCCGATGAACAGGCTCATGGTGAAGCCGATCCCGCACAGCACCGCGACCCCGTAGACCTGCCCCCAGCCGGCCCCGGCCGGGCGCTTGGCCCATCCCAGCGCCACCGCCAGCCGGAGGCTCGCGAACACGCCGGCCTGCTTGCCGAGGAACAGCCCGGCCGCGATGCCGAGCGTCACCGGCTGCAGCAGGGCCTCGGGGGTGAGGCCGGAGAGGTCCACGCCCGCATTGGCGAAGCCGAAGACCGGCACCACCAAGTAGGTGATCCAGGGGGCGAGGGCGTGCTCCAGCCGGTGCAGGGGCGAGAGCGCATCCTCCGGCCGGCCCGGGCTGACCCGGATCGGGATGGTGAGCGCGAGCAGCACGCCCGCGATCGTCGCGTGGATCCCGGAGCGCAGCACGAGGACCCAGAGCACGAGGCCGAGGAGCCCGTAGGCCGGAAGCCATCCGATCCCCGCCCGGTTGAGGCCGTAGAGGGCGGCCACCACCAGGGCGGCGAGCCCCAGCATGGTGAGGTCGAGGCCGGAGCTGTAGAACAGCGCGATCACCACGACGGCGCCGAGATCGTCGACGATGGCGACCGCGCTGAGGAAGATCTTGAGGGAGACCGGTACCCGCGATCCGAGGAGCGCCAGGACCCCCAGCGCGAAGGCGATGTCGGTGGCCGCCGGGATCGCCCAGCCCCGCAGGGTGCCGGCGCCGAGATTGGCCAGGGCGTAGAAGGCGGCCGGCACCGCCATGCCGCCCAGAGCCGCGCAGCCGGGCAGGATCCGGTCGGGCCAGGTGCGCAGCCGCCCGTCGAGGGCCTCGCGCTTGATCTCCAGCCCGACCAGCAGGAAGAACCCGGCCATCAGGCCGTCGTTGATCCAGTGCTGGACGCTCATCGGCCCGAGGGCCGCGTGGAGCCCGTGCGCGTAGGTTTCGGCGAACGGCCCGTTGGCGACGACGAGCGCCAGGGCGGCGGCCGCCATCAGGATAAGCCCGCCCACCGCCTCGCCGGCGAGCAGCGTGCGGATGATCGAGAGGGGGCGCGGGCCCCGCCTCCGCGGCGCGGTGTGGGGAGATGTCATCGCGGCAGGCCTTGCCGCGCATCCCAGGTGGGCGCAAGGGCGCGACCGTAACCTCTATGGCGCCAACCTCTATGACGTCCGTCCCAGCGCCGCGCGGATCAGGGCCAGCCCGTCCGGGCTCGACCACGCGGCCGGTCCCTTCATCACCCCGAGGGTGCAGCCCTGCGCGTCGATCAGCATCGTGGTCGGCAGGCCGGGCGATTGCGTGTCGCGCTGGATGATCGGAAGCACGCGGCCCCCGGGATCGGCATAGAAGGCGAGGTCGCGGATGCCGGCCTGCTTCAGCCAGGCCGGCGGCGTCTCGAGGTTGCGGGTGTCGACGTTGATGGCGACGACCTGGAAGTCGGGCCCGCCGATCTGCGCCTGGAGCCGGTCGAGGGCCGGCATCTCGGCCTTGCAGGGGGCACACCACGTCGCCCAGAGATTCACGAGGAGCAGCCGGCCCTTGAGGTCGGCGAGGCCGGTCTCGGCGCCGTCCGGCCCCTTGAAGCGGATGTCCGGCGCGGGCCGGGCCTGTGGCAGGGCCTGCATGGCGGCGACCTCGCCCTTCGCGGCGGCGTCGACCCGGGCGAGGGCGGGCTTGGCGGCGGCGCAGGGCTGAAGGGCGCCGCCCATGTTGCCGGGCAGGAGACCGCTCCCGTATAGGGCGAGGCCGAGGACGGCGAGCGCGGCGACGCCCGCGCCGGCCAGGATGGGCGTGCGGCCGGGCATCAGGCTCGGGCCTCGGGACGGTCAGGGCGCGGAAGGATCGACATGAGCAACCGGATGTGGGGCGGCCGCTTCGCGAGCGGCCCGGCGGAGATCATGGAGGAGATCAACGCCTCCATCGGGTTCGACAAGCGCCTCGCGCCCCAGGATATCCGCGGCTCGCTGGCGCATGTGGCGATGCTGGGCCAAGCCGGCATCCTGCCGGCGGAGGATGTGGCCGCGATCGAGGCCGGGCTCAAGTCCGTGCGCGACGAGATCGAGGCCGGCACCTTCACGTTCAAGCGCGAGCTCGAGGACATCCACATGTCCGTGGAGAGCCGCCTGACCGAGATCGTCGGGCCGGCCGCCGGCCGCCTGCACACGGCGCGCTCGCGCAACGACCAGGTCGCCACCGACATGAAGCTCTGGGTGCGCGACACCCTGGATTCGCTCGACCAGCAGGCCGCCGACCTGCAGCGCGCCCTCAGCCAGACGGCGCTGCAGCACGCCGGCACGGTGATGCCGGGCTTCACCCATCTCCAGTCGGCGCAGCCGGTGACCTTCGGCCACCATTGCCTCGCCTATGTCGAGATGCTGGCCCGGGACCGGGGCCGGTTCCGCGACGCCCGGGCGCGCCTCAACGAGTGCCCGCTGGGCGCCGCGGCGCTCGCCGGCACCTCCTTCCCGATCGACCGGCACGCCACCGCGGCGGCGCTCGGCTTCGACCGGCCGACCGCGAATTCCCTGGATTCCGTCGCCGACCGCGACTTCGCCCTGGAGGCGCTGGCGGCGGCCTCGATCTGCGCGGTGCACCTGTCGCGCTTCGCCGAGGAGCTGGTGGTCTGGACTTCGGCCCAGTTCAACTTCGTGCGCCTGTCGGACGGCTACACCACCGGCTCGTCGATCATGCCGCAGAAGCGCAACCCCGACGCCGCCGAGCTGGTGCGGGCCAAGAGCGGCCGGATCATCGGCGCGCTGACCGGCCTGCTCGTCGTCATGAAGGGCCTGCCGCTCGCCTATTCGAAGGACATGCAGGAGGACAAGGAGGGGACGTTCGACGCCCTCCAGGCCCTGTCGCTGTGCCTCGCCGCCATGACCGGCATGGTGAAGGATCTGGAGCCCAACGCCGAGGTGCTCAGCCAAGCGGCCGGCTCCGGCTACGCCACCGCCACCGACCTCGCCGACTGGCTGGTGCGCGAGCTCGGCCTGCCGTTCCGGCAGGCCCACCACGTCACCGGCCGTCTCGTCGGCGTCGCCTCCGCCAAGGGCGTCGGGCTCGAGGCGCTGTCGCTGCCCGAGATGCAGGAGGCGGAGCCGCGGATCACCGATGCGGTCTACGCGGTGCTCGGCGTCGCGAACTCGGTGGCGAGCCGCACCAGCTACGGCGGCACCGCGCCCGACAACGTCCGGCGGCAGGCGCAGGCCTGGATCGAGCGGCTGGGCTGAGCCTGTGCGACTCGCGGGCCTCCGCCGCTCCTCGGTGCTCCTTGGCAGTGGCGCCCGGCGGATGTCAGAGTGGGTTCATGACCTTGTCGATTCACGGCGGAGGGGCCGCGTTGCGCGGGCGAATTCGGAACCCGGCCTGATCCGTCAGGCCGGGCCGACCCGCCCGTGAGCGCCCCGCGGCCGTCGCGCCGCATCCAAGGTCCCCGCCATGCCCACCCACGTCCCGACTCTGCACCTCGTGTGCGGCAAGATCGCCGCCGGCAAATCGACGCTGACCGACCGCCTGGGGCAGCAGCCCGGCACGGTCGTGGTCGCGGAGGATCACTGGCTCGCCCGGCTCTATCCCGGTGAGCAAACCTCCCTGGCCGACTACGCGCGCAACGCGGCGCGCCTGCGCGACGCGATGGCGCCGCACCTCGTGGCGCTGCTGCGACTCGGCCTCTCGGTCGTGCTGGACTTCCCGGCTAACACCGTCGCCAGCCGGGCCTGGATGCGGACCCTGTTCGAGGCGGCCGGCGTCGCCCACCAACTCCACGTCCTCGACGTGCCCGACGCGGTCTGCAAGGCCCGCCTCCGCCTCCGCAACGCCGAGGGTGCCCATCCCTTCACGGTGACGGATGCCGAGTTCGACCTATTCAGCCGCTACTTCGTGCCGCCGGACCCGGAGGAAGGCTTTACCCTCGTCGTTCACCGGGCGTAGCGCGGGCCGGGGGGCGTTTCGCTCCGCCGACAGGGCGGCGCCCCGATCGCCTCGGGCCCGATGACGGGCGCCCGGTCATCCACAGCGCCCATTAAAATTGTGCATTGCAACCCTCGGCCCGCCCGTGCGTTCAGCGTCTGGATAAGTCCGCTCAGTTACAAGCTTCGCCGTTCGGATCGGAGTTCGCAGGATGCCTGTCGAGAGTTGGCTTAACCCGGAGGACGTGCCGGATTTCGCGGCGCATGCCACGGCGATGATCGACGCCGCGTTGACCGGGTCGGGCCTGACGCGCGAATCCTACTGGGCCGCGGTCCGCAAGGGCTACAACACGCCCTACAACGATCCGCCCCGCAAGCGCGCCGCGTCGGCCCAGCCGGACGCGATCGCGGTCCCGGCCGGCCAGGCGGTCGAGCCGCTGCCGGTTCCGGCCGGACTGATCGCGGCCCGGGCGACGGAAGCCCGCGCGGTCTGATGTTCGAGAGATCCGGCCTCGCCATCTTGCCGACGTTTTACGCAAGCTTCACTAATCCCGATCCCCGGTCCGGCTCCTGACGGAGCCGCCCGTCGTCAGGAAGTGAAGATGGTCCGCGTTTCCCGCTCGCTCCCGGTCGGAGCTCTCGCCCTGCTCGCATCCGGGCTGGCCACCGGTTTGCTCGGCGGGGTCGGCCTGTCGGCGACGACGGCCCATGCCCAGGAGGTGGCGCAGGCCCCGGATGCCGGGGGCGGCGACGCGGCCCCGGGCCGCCGGGGGCGGCGGCATGGGCGCGAGCGGACCAAGCGCGCGGAGAAGGCGGCGACGCCGCCCGGCATGCAGCAGGCCACGCCGGTGGCGATCTTCGGCGACTGGAACGTGTTCGTGAACGGCGACGGCCGCAACAAGCTCTGCTACGCCATCGCGCAGCCGCAGACGCGCTCGCCCAAGACCCTGAAGCGCGACACCGCCTATCTGTTCGTGAGTGTGCGCAAGGGCGAGAACGTCCAGAACGAGGTGGCGGTGATGCTGGGCTTCCCGTCGAAGCCCGCGGCCTCCCAGATCAAACCCGGCTCCGCGGCCGCGCCCACCGATCCGAGCCTCAACCTCGGTGCCAGCCGCTACGGCCTCGTGGTGAAGGACGGCAATGCCTGGTTGCAGAACCCCGCCGAGGAGGCGCGGGTCGTCTCGGAGATGAGCGCCCGCAACCCCAAGCTCGTGATCAAGACCACCTCGCTTGCGCGGGAACCCGACGAGCGACGAATACGCCCTCGGCGGGTTCGCGGAAGCCCTGAAGCGCACCCGCGACGAGTGCGGCCGGTAGCGCGCGGGGCGGCGCGCGGGTCAGGCCCGGCGCAGCGCGGGGCGATGCGCCCGCGCGGCCGGCCGGCTCGGGGCACGCATGCGCGCGCGGGCCGCCCGGGCCGCCTGCTCGGCCGTGCGGAACACGGCGCCGTCGAGACCGTCGAACGCGCGCGCCGATGAGAAGAACCGGACGCCGCGCCCCTCGGGCACGGCGATCCCGGCGGTGACCTCACCGATCTCGATCACCCGGGCCGGTTCGGCAGGCCCGATGGCCGGGTCTGCGAAATCGGGACGGTCTTCGGGCTGGAACTCTGCGAGACTGTGCATCGGACTGGGAACTCCCTGGGCCGGCATATCGCCGTGCCGGATCGCGTGGGCTGCTGCGGACGGTCGGCGGGGCTAGCGTCGACAGCGCCGACGGGCGGCGGGGCAGCAGGGCGCGTTCAGGAGCGGGTGTCGAAGGGACGGTGTTCGCAGGACCATCGGATGTCCTCCAGACTGAAGGACCGCGCGGCACGGGGCCGTCGCAGTGCTTTAGCGTTTGATCACGCGGCGCAAGCTACGCTTCTCAAATCACCGCGGCCGGGCCGGCGGAGCGCCCGGGCGTTCAGCCCGGCCGGCACCCTGAAAATGGGCGTGGCGCCGCACACCGTCAACGGAACGGACTTCCGATTTTCGGTGCCCGCCTGGCAGGAATCCGGTGCCGGCCGCGCTCGGGGGAGGCGGGATCGTTCAGGCGGCGGCGATCACCGCGGCGAGGTCGGAGAAGTCCGAGAAGATCCGGGTCGCGCCGGCCTCCGCGAGGCCGGTGCCCGCCGGGTCGTGCCCCCAATGGCCGCCCCCGGTGAAGCCCGCCACCCGCATGCCGGCGCTCCGGGCCGCCGTGACGCCGGGCACGCTGTCCTCGATCACCAGGCAGGCGGCCGGAGCGGCGCCCATGCGCGCGGCGGCAAACAGGAACAGGTCGGGGAACGGCTTGCCCCGTGCCACCTGGGCCGAGGAGAAGACGTGCTCGCCGAACAGCGGCAGCAGCCCGGTCAGGGTCAGGGAATGGCGCAGCCGCACCGGGTCGCTGCTCGACGCGACGCAGACCGGCAGGCCCACGGCGGCGACCGCCTCGGCGACGCCGCGCATCGCCCGCAGCTCCGCGTCGAACAGCGCCAGGGTCTCGGCCTTCACCGCCTCGACGAAGCCGGCGGGTGCGGCGACCCCGTAGTCGCTGGCGATATGGGCCATGATCGAGGGCATCGCGGTGCCGGTGAAGCGGGCCCGCACGGTGGCGAAGTCGATATCGACGCCGATCCGGTTCAGTCCGGCCGTCAGGCAGGCGAGGCTCAGGGGCTCGCTGTCCACCAGAACGCCATCGCAATCGAAGATCACGAGGCCGAGATTCGTCGCGCGCGCGTTCAAGGTCGACCGCTCTCCCGCGGCCCGCCGCCGCGGGGCGAGCCTGTGGCACGGGCCCGGCGACCCGGCAACCGCGCGGATCGACGCTCGCCCCGGACGCGCCGCAGACGCGCCGCAGGCGCTTGCACCTTGCGGTCCGGACCCATACTCCCGGGGCGGGCGCCCTCGGGCGCGCCGGCGAAAGCCCAAACGGTCCGTAAGGCAAGGCTCAGAAGGCCCCGCGATGTTCCGCTTCCTGGCCCGCGTCCTGGGCTTCCTGCTGATGGCCGGCGGCTTCGTCGCGCTGATCTATGACGGCGCCCGTTCCATCGCCAACAACGGCCTGCGGGTGACGCCCCTCTCCGACGTGATCGCCACCCTGTTCAAGGACAAGGCCAGCGCCCTGCAGGGTAGCGTGGAGGGGGCGGCGCCCTGGCTCTGGCACATCCTGGGCCTGCCGCTCACCCTGGCGCCGGCCTCCCTGATCGGCCTGGGGCTCGGCGCGGTGCTGCTCTGGCTCGGCCAGCCGGGCCGCGAGCCGATCGGCTTCCTGACGAAGCCCTGACGAAGTAATGACGAAGCCCTGGCGCTCGGGCGCGGCCTAACGGCCCGCGAGCCGGGCCTCGGCCTCCGCCAGCGCCCCCTTCAGCCGTTCGACCTCGGCGGTCAGCGCGTAGCGCTCGCTGACGTCGAACTGCGAGGCGAAGAAGTAGACGACCCGGTCCGCCTCATCCCGCACCGGCCCGACATAGAGGGCGTTCTGGAAGGTCGAGCCGTCCTTGCGATAGTTGAGGAGGTCGACCCGGATGTCCTCCTCCCGCCGGATGGCCTCGCGCAGGCGATCGACGGCCTCCGCCTCGGTTTCGGGACCCTGCAGGAAGCGGCAGTTGCGGCCGATCACCTCCATCCGGGTATAGCCGGTCAGCGTCAGGAAGGCGTCGTTCACGAAGACGATCGGGTTGTCGTGCTGGGCCGGATCCGTGATGATCATCGGCATCCGCGTCGCGCGCACGGCTGCGGCGAACGGATCGCCCCGCTGCGACCCCACCTTCACATTGTCCGGCACGTGGCTCGTGGCAGTCCCGCCCGTCTCCATGCGGATCAGCCCTTCCCAACGCCGCTCGGAGCGGCCATTCGATCAGTGTCTCTCGGGGGTACAAGCCGGAATTCGCGTCCGAGGTCCAGTCTCGCGTCAAGGTTTCGCGTCGCCGGGCCGCCGAACGCTTTTCCGGCCGCCTCCGCCTCCCCATATCGGCGGGAGTTCGACACCGGAAGGCAAGCCGATGTTTTCGTTCCGCAAGCGTCCCGAAATGCCGGCCCCGGCCGACGCCCTGCCGGGCCGCCCGACGCCGGTCCCGACAGCCGAGACGCATTTCGTCAACGGCAACCCGCTCAAGGGGCCGTATCCGCCGGGCATCGAGACGATCGTGCTGGGGCTCGGATGCTTCTGGGGCGCCGAGCGCCGGTTCTGGCAACTGCCCGAGGGCGTGTTCGTGACGGCGGTCGGCTATGCCGGCGGCTACACGCCGAACCCCACCTACGAGGAAGTCTGCACCGGCCAGACCGGCCACAACGAGGTCGTGCTGGTGGCCTTCGATCCGGCGGTGCTGTCCCGGGAGGCGGTGCTGCGGACCTTCTTCGAGAGCCACGACCCGACGCAGGGCATGCGCCAGGGCAACGATGTCGGCACGCAGTACCGCTCCGGCATCTACACGGTCGGGCCCGAACAGGAGGCCACGGCCCGGGGCGTGCGCGACGCTTACGCCGAGGCGCTTCGCACGCGCGGCTTCCCCGACGTCACCACCG
>NZ_BACT01000422.1:0-1042 GCF_000333255.1 Methylobacterium sp. B1
GCGCTCCCTTCTCACGCACGGCGCCCGCCGAGGCGCCGATCACCGCGTGGCCGTTGTAGAAGGCCGCCGCGTCCTGGCTGATCATGTCGAGGCGCCGACCGGTGGCGCACCACGCGGTGCCGTAGGTGGTGTGCGCGTGGCACATCGCCATGACCTCGGGGTACTCGTCGTGCACGGCGGCGTGGAGGACGAAGCCCGCCCGGTTGATGGCGTGGCGCCCCTCGACCACCCGGCCCTTGTGGTCGGCCAGGATCAGGTTGGACATCCGCACCTGCGAGAAGTGCACGCACATCGGGTTGGTCCAGTAGAGCTCCGGACGCTCCGGGTCGCGGATCGTCAGGTGCCCGGCGAAGCCGTAGTCGAAGCCGTGCATCGCGAAGGCGCGGCAGGCGGCCACGAGGTGCTTCTTGCGGTACTCGCGCGCCTCGGCGTGGTTGGCGAATTCCGGGATCTCCGGGAAGATCAGGCCGGCCTGCTCCGGCTGGTAGATCGAGGTCCGCTTGCGGCCGGCATCGTCGTCCGGCAGGTCGAGGGCGACGGGCGCGTCGTGGGAATGATCGTCGAGCATGGCGTATCCTTTCGTCGGGTGAGGGGAGGGCGTCAGCGGTTGACGAGGCGCTTGGGCACCGTCAGCGCCAGGAGGCTGCCCAGGGCGAGGCACGCGGCGAGGGTGTAGACGCCGAGGCTCGTGGACTTGGTGGTGTCGATGATCCAGCCGATCAGGTAGGGGCTCACGAAACCCGCGAGGTTGCCGACCGAGTTGATCACCGCGATGCCGGTGGCGGCGGCCGCCCCCGCCAGGATGGCGGTCGGCAGGCACCAGAACTGGGCGAGCGTCACCAGCACGCCGATCGTCGCCACGGTGAGCGCCGCCTCGGCGATCACGAGGTCCGTGCTGAACCGGATGCTGACCAGCCAGCCCGCCACCCCGACGAGGCCCGGCACCGTGATGTGCCAGCGCCGCTCCCGGGCCGCGTCGGACAGGCGCCCGACCGTAATCATCGCCACGGCGGCGGCGCCGTAGGGCAGCATGTCAGGAGGC
>NZ_BACT01000421.1:0-715 GCF_000333255.1 Methylobacterium sp. B1
GCCACGCCACCGGCACCTACTCGATCCCGCCGCGCTGAGGACGCTCAGGCCCGCGCCTCCGCGAGCCGGGCGGCGTAGCGAGCGATCAGGTCGACCTCCAGGTTCAGGCGGTCGCCCTGGCGCCGCTCACCCCAGGTGGTGACCTGGAGCGTGTGGGGGATCAGCAGCACCGAGAACAGGTCGCCCTGGACCGAATTCACCGTGAGCGAGGTGCCGTCGAGGCAGACCGACCCCTTCTCGGCGATGAACTTCGCCAGGGCCGCCGGCGCCCGGAGCGTGAACCGCTCGCTCGGCCCCCAGGCGCCCGCCGTGACGCTCTCGCGCTCCACAATCTCGGCGAGACCGTCGACGTGGCCCGTGACCAAGTGGCCGCCGAGTTCATCGCCGATCTTGAGGGAGCGTTCGAGGTTGATCCGCGTGCCCGCCGCCCAGGAACCTACGGTGGTGCGCGCCAGGGTCTCGGCGGCCGCGTCCACCGCGAAGACGCAGCCGCCCTCGGCCGGCTCGACCGATACCGCCGTGAGGCAGGGGCCCGCGCAGGCGATCGAGGCGCCGAGCGCGATCGTCGCCGGGTCGTAGGAGGCGCGGATCGCGATCCGGCGCAGATCACCTTCGCCCGAGACCGAGACGACCGTGCCGACGTCGCTGACCAACCCCGTGAACATCGCTTACGTCCTGTTGCGCTCGTAGGTCACGGCCTCGTCGGGTCCGAACG
>NZ_BACT01000420.1:0-2306 GCF_000333255.1 Methylobacterium sp. B1
CCGCTGCCGGGCGGCCCGAAGCTCGTGCAGATCGACCTCGCCACGAACGCCGTGCGCAAGGTCTATCCCGCTGCAGGCGGCGACCGGCGAGAAGAGCTTCATCGACGATTTCCGCTTCAACGGCAGCCACATCTACCTGACGGATGCCGGCCAGCCCGGGCTGATCGTCCTCGACCGCGAGACCGGCGGCCTGCGGCGGGTGCTCGACGGCCATTGGTCCACCATCGCGCAGCGCCCGCTCACCGGCCAGGGCCGGGTGCTCCGGGACGACCAGGGCAGGCTGCTCTTCATCCACGCCGACCAGCTGGAGGTCTCGCCGGACGGCAAGACCTTCTACTATCAGGCCTGCACCGGGCCGCTCTACAGCATCGAGACCCGGTATCTCGACGACGCGACCGTGAGCGACGACGAGCGCGCCAAGCACGTCAAGCTCCACGCCGCCACCGTGGCGACGGGCGGCACCGCCATCGACGCGGCGGGCACGATCTACGCGAGCGACACGGACGGCCTGCGGATCCTCAAGATCGCGCCGGACGGGACGATGAGCACCCTGGTGCAGGACCCGCGGCTCGTCTGGGTCGACGCGATGTGGATCGACGAGCAGGGCGGCCTGTGGATCCCGGCGGCGCAGATGAACCGCACGCCGGCGATGAACGGCGGCGAGGCCTCGGCGGTCAAGTTCCCGACGACGATCTACCGGATGCAGATCGACGCCAAGCCGCTGCGCAACTGAGCCGGGTATGAAGCGCCTGACGCACCGCGCGGAGAACCGGGATGCCGGTTCCCAAGTTTGACCGAAGCGGGGGCCGGGCCCCGGCGCGAGGATGGGAGGGACGGATCATGCGCAGGATTCGGACGTCGCGGCCGGCCGCCGCCTTCTTGGCGGCCGGCCTGATCGTCACGTGCGCGACGCCGACGCGGGCCGACGCCGCCCTCGTCCTTCGCGAGACCCGGCTCCACACGCCACCGGATTCCCACGAGCCGCAGCGGGCGATGGTCAACCTGCGCAACACCGGTCCGGACCTGGCGACGAACGTGACCGTCCTGTGTACCTTCACGGGGGCCGGTGGGGCGGTGCTCGACACGCAGCAGGCCTCGGTGCCGGAGGTCGTGGGCCTCGCCGACGTGCAGGCCGAGACGATCTACTACGGCTGGCCCCGCGCGAGCGGCGCCACCTGCCGCCTCGCCGAGCCGCACTGACCCGGTCCTCGCGGGCCGGCCGACGCAGCCTTGGCGGTTTCCGCGCGTTATGGTGCGTTCCCGTGGCGTCCCAGGTCCGTTTCCGGCAGAAGGCCCCCACGACCCGCCACCTCTGTCACAGCGCCAGTCCCGTGCCCGATTCACCGGCCCTCCCCGCCCCGGCGACCAGCCCCGACCGCCCCGCGCAGATCGGCCCCGTCGCGTCCGCGCGGCCGGCGGCGGAGCCCGTCGCGACGCCCGGACCCTGAGCGTGGACGCGACAGGGACCGACATGCTCCTGCGGCGCGCCCGCGCGCTGGAGGAGGAGGCCGCCGGATTGCGGGCGCGGGCGGCGACCACCGGCACCGGCGGCGCGCCGCCGATCCCCGACGGCGCCGCCCGGTTCGCCGCCATCGCCCTCGACCGCGACGGGTGCATCACCGCCTGGAACGCCGGCGCCGAGGACATCCTCGGTTGGACGGCGGAGGCGATGGGCGGCCAGCCCTTCGCGGCGCTGTTCACGCCCGAGGACCGGGCGGCGGGCCATCCCGGGGCCGCTCTGCGCAGGGCCCTGGACGAGGGCAGCGTCGCGGACGCGGACTGGCACCTGCGCGCCGTCGGCGGCCGCCGGCGGATGTCCGGCTCGGTGACGCCGCTGCGCGACGGGGCCGGTGCCCATGTCGGCTACGTGGCGGTGCTCCAGGACAGCCTGGACCTCGACACCGCCGACCGGGCGCTCCGGGAGGCCGAGGCCCGTCTGCTGCGGGCGCAGGAGGCGGGCGGGATCGGCCTGTTCACCGTGGGGGTCGACGACGGGCTCCTGCACCCGACCCCGCAATTCTGCCGGCTCTACGGCCTGCCGGAGCGCAGCACCTACCCGGCCGAGATCGTCGAGGCCCTGATCCTGCCGGAGGACCAGACCCTCGTCTCGACGGCAGCGAGCCGGCGCCGGGGCGACGCCCCGCGCGACGTCACCTACCGGATCCGGCGGCCGGATACCGGAGAGATCCGCTGGATCGCGCGGCAGGGCGAGATCGAGCGCGACGTCCACGGGCGCCCGGTGCGGTTCTCCGGGGTGGCGCGCGACATCACCGAGCAGCGGCAGGCCCGGGACGCCCGCGCGCCGG